>NZ_JBEZXU010000008.1:0-191763 GCF_040638175.1 Actinoplanes sp. NPDC026670 | reverse complement strand
CGCGCCACGGGCAACCGATTTCAGCGTCGCACCGCAAGCAACCAGCTTCGGTGCCGCGCGCGGGCAACCAGCTTCGGTGCCGCGCCACGGGCAACCGATTTCAGCGTCGCACCGCAAGCAACCAGCTTCGGTGCCGCGCGCGGGCAACCAGCTTCGGTGCCGCGCCACGGGCAACCGGTTTCAGGGCTGCGCCGCGGCGGCCCGGGCGAAGAATCGGCCGAGCATGCGGGCCGCCGTCCGGGTCGGCAGGAGGCGCCCGAACACGAACGCCTGCGCGGCGTAGAGACGGCCGTCGACGACCGCTGCGGGGGTACGCCCGCGCAGCGCCGCCATCACTGTGCCGGCCACCTGGTCCGGGCGTCGTTTCCCGCGGAAGTGTCCGGGATTCATCGGCGTCTCGACCGCGCCGGGGCTCACCGCCACCACCCGAACCCCGGTGCCTTCGGTCTCGATTGCGAGCGCCCTGGTGAACGACAGCACGAAGGCTTTCGAAGCCGCATAAGCGGCATTCCACGGCGCCGGGGTGTACGCCGCGGTGCTCGCGATGTTGATCACGGCGCCGCGGCCGCGGGCGAGCATCGCGGGCAGGAACCGGGCCGTCGTCTCGGCCAGGGCGGTGGCGTTGACCTCGACGGTCTCCCGGATCAGGCCGGGCCCGGTGGTCGCCACCGTGCCGACGTGGGCGACGCCAGCGTTGTTGATCAGCACGTCGACCTCGAGGCCGGCGACCCGTGCGGCCAGTTCGGCGGGTGCGTCCGGCCGGGACAGGTCGAGCGGCACGGTCAGCACGTCGATCCCGTGTTCGGCCCGGAGCCGGTGGGCGGTGTCGTCGAGGCGGGCGCCGTCCCGGCCGACCAGGATCAGGTTCCGTCCGTCGGCCGCCATCCGCGTGGCGATGGCCAGTCCGATGCCGGTTCCGGCGCCGGTGATCAGTGCGTGGTTGCTCATGCCGGCAACGCTAAACTTTGACGCTGACGTCAATGTCAAGCCAAGACGTCAACCCAGGACGTCAACCCGAGACGTCAAGTCAAGACGTCAACCCAAGATGTCAACCCGAGACGTCAAGTCAAGACGTCAACCCAAGATGTCAACCCAAGACGTCAAGTCAACACGTCAACGTCGAGCCGAGGAGCAGCATGCGGATCGGGGAGCTCGCGAAGGCCGCCGGGGTCAGCGCCCGGGCGCTGCGCTACTACGAGGAGCAGGGCCTGCTGGCCGCCGAGCGGCGTGGCAACGGCTACCGGGAGTATGGCGATCAGGCGGTCGGTCAGGTCGCCTTCATCCAGGACCTGTACAGCGCGGGCCTGCCGTCCGAGGTGATCCGGGAGATCCTGCCGTGTGCCGGGGAGGCCGGGCCGACCGGCGACTGCGCCGCCCTGATGGCCAAGGTTCAGGAGGTCCGCGACCGGCTGGCCCGCCAGGAGCAGCAGGTCGCCCAGCGCCGCGAGATGCTGGACCGCTATCTGTCCGGGGTGGCGGCTCCGGCGGGTTTCCCGACCGCATAGCAACGCCGAGCCGCCGGACCGGCCCGTCGAAACAAAAGGCCGAAACCGCCGGAACAAAGCGGTCGAAGCCGCCAGTACAAAGAGGTCGAAACCGCCGGAAGAAAGGTCGAAACCGCCGGTACAAATAGGTCAAAGCCGCCGGAAGAAAGGGTCGAAACCGCCGGTACAAAAAGGTCGAAGCCGCCGGAACAAGAGGCCGAAGCCGCCGGTACAAAGAGGCCGAATACCCGGGAACCACAGCGGCAAGGCACCCGGGCAAACGTCAGCGGACGCCCAGGTCGGCCAGCAGGCGGGTGACGGCCCGGGCGGGCAGCGCCGGGTTGGCCGCGGCGGCCTCGGCGGTGACCGGGTCGCCGAGCAGTTCCAGCAGGCGTTCCCGGGGCAGCCGAGGATCAGCGGCCATCGCCGAGCGAACAACGTCCGAAGGATCCCGGCTGAGCGTGTCGATCAGTTCCGGCGGGGCGGCGGGATCCAGCGCGACCAGGGCGCGGGCGGCCGGCGCTGGATCGGCGGCGAGCCGGGCCAGGCCGGTACGCGGAAACGCCGGATGCCACAGCAGTTCCTCGTCCCCGCCGGCGAGGTAGGTGTCCAGCACCAGATCCCCCGGAGCGTGCGCCTGGTGGGCGCAGAGCAGCGCCCGCACGTCGGGATCCGGGTCGGCGGTGAGCACGGCGAGCAGGTCGGCCGGCAGGTCCGGATGGCACGCGGCGGCACGACGCAGGGCCGGGTGCCCCGATCGCACGCACCTGTCGAGTTCGGCCGGCCCGCAGGCGAGCACCCATTCCAGCGGCGGTGTGACGTCGGGCGGGTAGTCGATGGCGGCGCGCTGGGCCTCGGTGAGCTCGGGCCGGGTGGAGACGGCCAGGCGGACCCGGGGCGACGGGTCGGCGGCGAGCGCGGCGACCCATTCGGCGGGCAGGGCCGGGTCGGCTGCGGCGCGTTCGCGGTCCCAGTCGGAGCCGCCGGAGGCGAACAGGACGGCCTGGTCACGGCCCATCGTGGCGGGTTCGCAGGGTTTGCGGTCGAGCAGGGCACGGGCCGCGTCGGCGATGGCGGTGTGCTGGTCGCGGGCGAGCAGCGCCACCACGTCCCGGGGTGTGCCGGGCAGGTAGACGAGCAGGTCACGGACCAGGGGCTCGGGGTGCTCGGCGAACCGGCGGTACACCCAGTCGGGCAGCGGGCCGGCCCAACGCACCGGCGGCCCTTCGAGAACCGCCTGAAGGACCCGGATGCTCAGGTCCCCGGCCAGCCGGGCGCGCTGGTCGCCGGTCGCGCCGGGGCTCTGGGCGAGCGCTTCCCGTACCTCCGGGTCGGGGTGTGCGGCAAGGCTGTCGAACGCCTCGTCGGACCATGCGCGCCGGGCGGTGAGGTCCCACCGGCTGACCCGGTCGTCGCCGGCCAGCCGCAGCAGGGCGGCAGCCGGAAGGGCCGGGTTGCGAGCCAGGCCGCGCAGGGGGTGGGACACGAGGAGGAACGATACGGCTCTTCGGTCCGGCTATCCACGCGCTGTCGCGGGAGCGACCGAAATGGATCCGCGCGGGCGACCGACGGCCGCCGGCGCGGCAAGGCGGCCGCCGTCGTGGGAAGGCGGCCGCCGTCGTGGGAAGGCGGCCGCCGGAAACGGCCGCCCGGCAAAGGCTCTCACCGCTGCCGACGAGGTCGTGAGACAGCGGTGAGAGCCGGCCCGGGGTGAACGGGGTCAGCTCAACGGGCAGGTGCTGCGGTAGTCCGAGATCGCGGAGCTGCTCGGGCCGGGGCAGATGAACTGGTCGTAGCGGGTGTCGTTGTCGACGAACCGCTTCAGCCAGGCCACCGCCTGCACCGCGGTCGGGGTGTTGGTGGACTGCGGGAAGAAGTGGCTGGCGTTGTTGAGCTCCAGGTACGACTTCTCCGCCGACGCCGGGATGCTGTTGTAGAACGGGATGGAGTGCGAGGAGACGGACGCGATGGTGTCGCTCTCGCCGCCGACGATCAGGGTCGGGACCTGGAGCTCCGACCAGGTCTTGTCGGCGTTCCACGGGGCCAGCGGGACGGCCGCTTGCAGGGACGGCCGGTCGCTGGCGGCTTCGAGGCTCCCGCCGCCGCCCATCGAGTGCCCGGCCACCGCGAGCCGGCTGGCGTCGATGCGGGTTCGCACCGAGCTGCGCTGGGTCAGGTAGTCGAGGGCGGCCAGCAGCTGGGTGCCGCGGGACGCGGGCTGGTCGAGGGTGCTGTTGGTCTCGATGCCGATGACCACGAAGCCGTGCGAGGCGAGCCGCGGGCCGAGCCAGGAGATGCTCGACCAGTAGGCGGTGTATCCGGGCGAGATGGCGATCGCGCCGAACGTGCCGTCGGCGGTGGTGGTCGGGTAGTAGATCTCGCCGCCGCCGAACCCGGAGACCGACAGGCTGGACACCGAGGTCTGGCTGACCGCGTACGGTCCGCGGGACGCCTGCAGGGCGGCGAGGGTGGGCGCGGGGCCCCGCTCGTACGGGTTGGCGGCGGCCTGGGCGGCCACGGCGGTGCCGGTGCTGAGGGTGATGGCGGTGGCCGCGACGGCCAGCCAGCGAAGTGCTCGGGATGTCACGCCGACTCTCCTAACCTGGGGGGTTGCATCGACGGACGTCAGTCTTGGCAGGGTGACAACAGGCGCGCATCGGTGAAATCGCCTGCGTTGTGTCATCGCGCGGCAACATCCCGGAAATTTCATTTGCCGTAACGCTGTTCCGTTCCGGCCATCGGCACGGCAAACTCGCCGCATGATTGATGCACCGGCAGTGCAGATACTTGGCCGGGCCGACGCGCTGGCCGACATCGGCCGCCTGACCTCGGCGGCCGCGGCCGGGCACGGTGGTGTCCTGGTGATCTCGGCGGGTCCCGGCGAGGGCCGGACCGCGCTGCTGCACGCCGTCGCCGCATCGGCCCACGACTGGACGGTGCTCACCGCCGCCGGCTTCGACGACGAGCGCGATCTGCCGTACGCAAGCCTGCAAACCCTGCTCACCCCGCTGCGGGACCGGATCGCCGACCTGGCTCCGGCGACGCGCGAAGCGCTGTCGCGCGCCTTCGGCGGCGAACCCGGCGATCCACTCGCGGCAGGCCTCGCCTCGCTGTCCTTTTTTCGTACGGCTACCCGCACCCGACCGGTGCTGTGCCTGATCGACGACGCCCACCTGCTCGATCCGCACTCGTGGCGGGCCGTCCTGTTCGCCGCCCGCCGGATCGGCACGGAACGGATCGCGATCGTGGTGAGCGTCCCGGCCGGCGCCGAACCGTCCGGCTTCCCGGTGCACCGGCTCGCCCCGCTCGGCCCGGCCGCCGCCCGCCGGTTGCTCGCCGGGCACGCCCCCGACCTGGCCGAGGACGTCGCCGGCACCCTCGCCGAGATCGCCGCCGGGCACCCGGGCGCCCTGATCGACCTGGTCCGCGCGCTGACCCCGGAACAGCGCCGTGGCTACGCTCCCCCGCCGGAGACGCTGCCCGCCGACAGTCCGCTGCGCCGCCGCCTCGCCGCCGAACTGGACTCCCTCCCGCCCCGCACCCGCGAGCTGCTGCTGCTCGCCGCCGCGGCCCCCGACGCCGCCCCCGACACGCTGCTCGCCGCGGCCGCCGCCCTACGAGCCGCGGGCCGGGACAGCAGCGCGACGAACAGCAACGCGACGAGTGGCGACGGGCCGGGCAGCAGCGCGACAACCGGCGACTCGCCGGGCGGGACGGACGGGCTCGCCGACTTCGCGCCCGCCGAGAAGAGGGCGCTGGTCACGGTCACGGCCGCGGGTGTCCGCTTCCGCGGGCCACTGATGCGCGGGGTCGCGTACGCGGAGATGCCTGTCGCCCGCCGACGGGCCGCCCACGCCGCGCTGGCCGCCGTGCTGGAGGGACGCGGCGCCCGCCTGCCCGCGCTGCTGCATCGTGCCGCGGCAACCACCGGCCCCGACGCGGACCTGGCGAAAGACCTGGCCGGCGCTGCGCGGTCGGCGGACCCGGCGGTCGCCGCGGAGGCCGGACGCTATGCCGCGGCCCTCTGCCCGACCCCGGCCGAGAAGGCCGGCCTGTTGCTGTCGGCGGCCCGTTCGGCCTGGCTGGCGGGCCGCCCGCACCAGGCCGGACAGCTGATCCGGCGGATCCCCGCGGCGGGTGGCGCGGCCCGGGTCCGGGCTCGTGGACTGACCGCCGAGATGAGCCTGCCGGAGGGCCGCCCCGGCGCCCGCGACGTGCTCCTGGACGTGGCCGCCGAGCTGGCCGAATCCGATCCGGGCACGGCCCTGGAAGCCCTCGCCCTGGCCGGTGAGGCGGCCTGCCGGTCCGGTGAGCAGAGCCGTTATGCGGCGCTGGCCCGGCGGGTGGCGGCCGGCTGGCGTGGTGACGAGCCGCCGCCGGTGGCGCTGGCGTTCCATCACGTGGCCGGGCTGGCCTGTATCGCCGACGGTGACGAGGCGGCCGCGTTCGTCAGGTTGCGGCAGGCCGTGGCGCTGGCCGACCGGGTCGCCGAGCCGGGCCCGCTGCTGCGTGCCGCGACCGCCGGCATCCTGATCGGCGACGCCCGCCGGGCCGGCGCGCTGGCCGGCCGGGCCGCGGTCCTGGCCCGGGAGGCGGGGGCGTCGGTGCTGGTCCCGCAGGCGCTGGAGCTGGCGGCGCTGGCCGGGATGGCGGCCGGCGACTATCCGGCCGCGAACGAGGCCGCGATGGACGGCGCGGCGGTGGCCCGCGGCACCGGGCAGCCGGTGCTGGCCGGCGCGCATCTCGCGGTGCTGGCGGTACTCGCCGCGCTGGTCGGTGACCGGGACACCGCGCTGGCCCGGATCGCGTCGGTGCCGGAGGGCCCGTCCCGGCCGCTGTGCGAATGGGCGCTGGCGCTGCTCGACATGGTCGACGGCCGCTGCCCGGCCGCCGCCGAACGCCTGCTCGCGGTGGTGTCCGCGCCGCCCGGCCCGGGTTCGGCGCTGCTGCGGGTGGCGGTGGTGCCGCATCTGCTGGAGACCGCGGCGCAGGCCGGGGTACAGGCCGCGGTGGAGCCGGTGGCGACCGCTTTCGACAGGTGGGCCGGCCGCACCGGCCAGCCGAACTGGCTGGCGCTGCGCGACCGCTGCCGGGCGCTGCGCGCCGACGACGGAGAATCCGCGGCGGGTCATTTCGAGACGGCGCTGCGGCACGAGGGCGAGGCGGGTTTCCCGCGGGCACACACCGAGCTGCTGTACGGCCGATCGCTGCGCCGCCGTCGCCGGAACGTGGAGGCCCGCACCCATCTGCGCCGGGCCGCCGAGACGTTCCAGCTGCTGGACGCCGCCCCGTGGGCCGAGCAGAGCGTTCGTGAGCTGCGGGCCGCCGGGGAACGGGTGGAGACTCCGCCACCGGCCGGTCCGGCGCTGACCGCCCAGCAGGAGCGGATCGCGTCGCTGGTCGCCGGTGGCGCCACCAACCGTGAGGTGGCCCAGGAGATGCACCTGAGCCCGCGCACGGTCGACCATCACCTGCGCAACGTCTTCGCCCGCCTGGGCGTACGCTCCCGGACCGAGATGGCCCGGCTGTTGACCGCCCGCTAGGCCTGGACAGGTCGTCGTTGTCTCAGGCCTGGGAGAGGTCCAGGCTCGCCCAGCGCTCGGTCAGCTGACGGCGGCGGCAGGCGACCAGGTGGCCGGCCAGGATGCCGGGGTGGCCGCCGCGCACGCACACGTCGGCGCCCGCGGTCAGGACGCCGGAGACCAGCTCGGCGGCGGCCCAGTCGTCGATCAGGGCGATCACCCGGGTGGCCCGCGGCAGGACGGCGCGAGCCAGCCGCACGTCGTGCACGGTGGCGCCGCTGAGCACCACGAGCTCGCCGGGCTCGATCGCGTCCAGGCCGTCGACCAGGCGCATCCGCCAGCCGTGCGGCAGATGCTGGGGCAGGGCGGCGACCCGGCTGCGGTGCCCGAGGACGGCGACGGTCGGCTGCGCGGCGGGGGCGATGTCGTGTTCGATCTGCACAAGCATGGTGGTCTCTCCTAGCCGGGTTCCCTCGTGTGACCTCCACGATTCGCCTCGTGCCTGTGCGTCACCATGTGCGCTTGCTGTGTGTTGGTTGTCAGCCGTAGCCACTCTGAGCTGGGCTTTCAGGCGTGCCCAAATCCGGCCCGCGTTTTCAGGTGTGCGCGTTCCAGCTGGCGAGCACCGGGTCGCGGTCGTGCTCGAAGCCGAGCGCGGAATAGGTGGCGGTGTCCAGCCTGAGCAGCCCGCCGCCGGCCGGGGGCAGGCCGATCCAGCGTGCGCCGGCCACCCGCAGGCAGTGCCCGTGCCCGATCAGGGCCACGTCACCGCTGGTCAGCAGGTCCCGGGCGCGGTTCAGGACCCGGTCGAGGCGTTCGCCGACCTGTTCCGGGGATTCGCCGCCGGGGCAGCCGTCGGTCCACAGCGACCAGCCGGGCCGCCGCTCGTGGATCTCCCGGGTGGTGATGCCCTCGTACTCGCCGTAGTTCCATTCGGCCAGGTCCTCGGTCACCTCGGTCACGGTGAGCCCGGCCAGCCCGGCGGTGCGCAGCGCCCGCTGCCGCGGGCTGGCGATGACGGCGGCGAACGCACGCCCGGCGATCCGCTCACCGGCGGCGCGGGCCTGGCGTTCCCCCTCCGAGGTCAACGGCAGGTCGGTGTACGACGTATGCCTGCCGTTGGCGCTCCACTCGGTCTGCCCGTGCCGGATCAGCACGATCTCCGCCATCGTCGCCCCTCACTCCTCAGGAGTGAGCATCATCCCAGGGAACGTTCATCGGATGGCGTTCCTCGTCGCGCGCCGCGATCTGCTCCTGGGCGCGCAGGTATTGCGAGCGGGTGATCTCGCCGGCGATCAGCTGGGCGGTGAGGACACCCTCCAGACTGCTCGGGGCGGTCGGCTCGGCGTGCCCGGTCTCCGTCGCCGTCGCGGCCTGGTCCGGATCGGCCCGCTCGTCGCGGGACGGCCAGAAGGCCAGCGCGGCAGCGGCGATCAGGCCCAGTGTCGCCACCAGCAGGACCACCATTCGGCACCACCACCCCTCCTGTGACATCTTGGTCACTCACCGCAATGATCGGCAGGCAAAGCCCGAAAGATCCCGTTCGACACACCCGGTGGAACCACAGAGGAATGACTATCGGCCGGTGCTGTGTCCCGCCTGTCGATCAGCCGTCAGCCGCCTCAGTCCTCGGCCAGCACGATGATCTTGTCCTTCGGGCCGTACACCCGTTTCTCCGACTTGTCCGGGTTCACCGTCACGCCGTACCCCCGCGTCTTGTCCTGGGAATGCGCGGCCAGACTGAAACCGATCGCCGTCTCACCGCGCCGGCGTGCCGCTTCGAGCACGGTGTAGAAGTCGACCGTGGCGCCCGGCGCCACGTAGCGCGCCGCCTCGCGCAGGTAGATCTCGCTGCCGGCGCTCGAGAACAGGCGCTGGAACACGTCGGCGAGCTGGGCGTTCTCCGAGATCTGGGACAGCATCAGGCTGATCAGCTTGTCGCTGACGATGAAGTCGTCGGCCCGGGCCACCTCGGCCAGCTCCCGGTTGCGGTCGTCGAGCATCTCGCTGACCACGTTGAGCCGGACCCCCGCCTCGTCGGCCAGGTCACGCAGGTGCAGCAGGGTGATCAGCGACTTCGCGTCGGCCCGCTGCGGGTCCAGGTGGTCCTTGTCGGCGAGCACGATGATGTGCGGATAGTCCTGGACCTTCAGATCCTCCAGGACGGTACGGCTGGCGACATCGCCCGGAGTGTGGGTGACCGTCATGTTCTCGTACGACCGCAGCGCCGGCACCGCCGCGTCGGTGACCACCGTGACCGACGAGCCGGGCTCCATGTACTCGTCGAGCTCGGCCAGGATCGTGTGCAGGCTCTTGTTGTAGCCGAGCACCAGTGCCCGTTCCGGCTGGGCGGGCACCGGCCCGGCGACCCCGACCGCGCTCGTGTCGGGCGTCCCGGGCGCGCTGACCGCCACCGTGCTGTCGTCCTCGGCGATGACGATGAGCTGGTCACCGGCCCGGTACACGTGGTCGGCGGGCGGGTTCAACAGCACCTCGTCGCCGGCGACGAACCCGATGACCGACGAACGCCGGAAGGCGAGCTGCGTCTCGAAGTAGGTCTTGCCCTCCAGCGACGGCTGCTCGGTGAAGTAGATCTCGTCGCCGTCGAAGTCGAGCAGCTCGGTGTAGACCACGCTCAGGCCGCTCTGCCGGCTGGTCTGCACGGTGATCCGGCTGATCAGGTCCTCGGTGAGCACCCAGTTCGCCTCGTCCCGGCCGACCAGCCGCGCCGCCTCCAGGTTTCCGGGCTGCTGGATCTCGCCGACGATGTGGTACTTGCCGGTCTTGCGGCGCGGGTTGTTGGTCAGCGCGAGCGCCGTCTTGATCACCACCGAGTCGGGGTCGGCGCCGTCCTCCGGGGCCACGATGATCACGCTGCGGGCGCTGTGCGGGTTGCCCACCTCGAGGTCGGTCAGATCCATCGGGTTGCCGCTGCGCACGATGATCTTGGTCTTGCCGCGCCGGGACACCTTGGCCCGCAGCTCGTCCTCCATCTCCACCTTGTCGCCGTCGGCCAGGATCACGATCGCCGACCGGGACCGCGACTCGTTGGCGATGCAGATCTCGCTCACGATCGGGACGACCTTGGAGCTCCAGCCGAGGATCAGGGTGTGCTCGCTCTCCAGCACCTTCGACCGGCCCTTGCGCAGCTCCTCGACCCGGGCGTCGAACGCGCTGGAGATGATGCTGATCAGGCTGGCCACCAGGATGACGCCGCCGATGGTCACCACCAGCATCGCGGCCCGGTAGCCGGTGCCCTGGTCGCCGCCCATGGTGCCGCTGTCCAGGGTGCGCATGAGGCTGTTCCACATCGCCTCGCCGAACGAGTAGTGCTCCTCACCGGGCGGGTAGAAGTACGTCCCGGCGTACGCGACGACGAGCGACACGACGGCGATGAAGGCCAGGCTGGCCAGCGCGAGCAGCCCGACGAGCGCGACCAGACCGCGGGACATGACGCCGTCGAACCAGTAGCGGAGCCGCTCCTTGGTGGTGATCCTCTCCATGGCCTGCTCATCGGTCATCACCGGAGAACCCTTAAGTCCCGCAGTGACGGGTCCGCACGCCCTGCCCGGCGCCCCATCGACAGGCGTGGAATCAAGGTAGAGCGGACCGAGGAGGAGCCATGCGGACCGGAACCATCGTCGTCGCCACCGACGGCACCGAATCGAGCAGAGCGGCCGTCCGGTGGGCGGCCCGGGAGGCGGACCGGCGCGCCGCCACACTGCGGGTCACCCACGTCCTGGACTGGGAGTGGGCCGAGACCCGGTACGAGTTCGGCGCCGGCCGGTTCGGTGCGGCGCGCAAGGCCGCCGAGGGCATCGCCCGGGGCGGGGTGGCGCTGGCCCGCGAGACCGTCCCGGACCTGCCGGCCGAGATCGACGTGCTGGTCGGCAACCCCACAGCCCGGCTGCTGGCCGAGGCCGGCGACGCGGACCTGCTGGTGCTCGGCAGCCGGGGCCGGGGCGGGTTCGCCAGCCTGCTGCTCGGCTCGGTCAGTCAACGGGTCGCCGTCCACGCGAAGTGCCCGGTCGTGGTGGTCCGCGGCCGCGGCGACGTCACCGAGGGGCCGGTGGCCGTCGGGTTCGACGAGTCCCCCACCGCCGAACGGGTGCTGGAGACCGCCTTCGAGCAGGCCGTCGCCCGCCGGACCGGGCTCGCCGTGATCCGCACGTACCTGCCGGCGCTGCCGGTCTACGTGGCCGGGTTCACCGCGGTCGACGTCACCACCCCGGAACAGGACGCCGTCGAGCGCCTGCGCTTCGAGGAGCAGCTCGCCCTGTGGCGGGAGAAGTACCCGCACGTCGCCGTCGAGGCGCTGCTCTCGCACGACAGCCCGGCCGCGGTGCTGTCCGGTGTCTCGCACCGCGCGCAGCTGGTCGTCGTCGGCAGCCACGGTCACGGAACGCTGGCCGGCACACTGCTCGGCTCGACCGGCCTGCAACTGCTGCACCACGCCGACTGCCCGGTCCTGCTGAACCGCTGACCCCCCGTTCAACTCCGGCTGGCCGTCCGCGAACCGGCCTATAGTGGGGCGAAAAGCACCAGCCACGGGGAGGCAGTGATGAGCACCGGTCATCTGATCGTCGTGGGCGTCGACGGCTCCGAAGGCGGCCGCCGCGCCCTGGACTGGGCGGCCACCGAGGCCGCCGCCCGTGGAGGCGCGGTCCGGGCGGTGATCGCCTGGTCGTGGAACGGCCTCGACTACTCCCCGCTCGCGGCCTCGACCTACAACCCGGCCTACGAGCCGGCCGCCGGCCTCGGCACGGTTCTCGGCCCGACCCGCGGCCCGACCCGCGGCCCGACCCGCGGCCCGACCCGCGGCCCGGCTCTCGGCCCGGCTCTCGGCCCGGTTCTCGGCCCCGCCGAGGAGGATGCGCTCGCCAGGCAGGTGGTGACCGCCGAGATCGACGCCCTGATCCAGCGCCGCGGCTCCCACCTGCCGATCACCGGCGAGGCGATCGAGGGCAGTCCCGCCGAGGTGCTGACCGGGGCCGCGCGGGCCGCGGACCTGCTGGTGCTCGGCAGTCACGGGCACAGCCGGGTCCGGCACACCGTGCTCGGCTCGGTCAGTGAGGCCTGCATCCGCAAGGCGGCCTGCCCGGTCGTGGTCATCCCGGCGCCGGTCCGCGAGCACGCCACTGTCTGACGGTGGGGCGCTCGCCGCTGTCTGAACACGCCCAGACAGCGGTGAGCGCCCCACCTGCCGTTGGTCCCGAAACGGGCGGGACCTTCGCGGGACCAGGACAGGGTCTTCGGCACGGGCGTCGATGTCTGCACCGGAGCAGAGTCAGAGGTGAAGACATCGTCTGGAGGAGGACCAGATGGCCACCACCGCCCGCCACAACATCGCCCAGCTCGAACAGGTCGAGGCGCCCGGCTCGATGATCACCCACACTGCCGCCCGGGTGCTGGCGGCGCTGCGGATCACCACCGGCTTCGTCTTTCTCTGGGCTTTTCTCGACAAGACATTCGGATTCGGGTACGCGACCCCGGCCGCCAAAGCGTGGATCAACGGCGGATCGCCGACCAAGGGATTCCTCAGCGGAGTCGCCGTCGGACCGTTCGAGAGCTTCTTCCACAACATCGCCGGCGCCGCCTGGGCCGACTGGCTGTTCATGCTGGGCCTGCTCGGGGTCGGCGTCGCGCTGATCCTCGGCATCGGCCTGCGGATCGCCGCGGTCGCCGCCGGCCTGATGATGGCCTTCATGTGGGCCGCCGAATGGCCGCTCGCCCAGGAGACCAGCGCCGGCGAGGCCACCCGGTCGAGCAACCCGCTCGTCGACTACCACGTCGTGTACGGCCTCACCGCCGCCGTGCTCGCCCTGACCTACGCGGGACACACCTGGGGCCTGGGCCGCTGGTGGGCCAAGCTCCCGCTGGTCCAGAAGAACCGCTGGCTCATCTGAACGAGCCGCTCCGCGAAGCCCGGCCGGGACGTCCCGGCCGGGCTTCC
Source organism: Actinoplanes sp. NPDC026670 (assembly GCF_040638175.1). Taxonomy (NCBI): domain Bacteria; kingdom Bacillati; phylum Actinomycetota; class Actinomycetes; order Micromonosporales; family Micromonosporaceae; genus Actinoplanes; species Actinoplanes sp. NPDC026670. The sequence goes on along the minus strand of NZ_JBEZXU010000008.1, from coordinate 178,804 downwards.
GTCTCGTGACAGCACGGGCGGATGACGCCTTTCGTTTCGTGACAGCACGGGCGGATGACGCCTTTCGTTTCGTGACAGCATGGGCCGGATGACACCTGAGGAACTGGTGGGGCTGGCCCTGGAGGCCGCCGAGGACGGTCTGCGGGCCGGCGAGATGCCGATCGGCGCGGTCGTCGTGACGGGCGGTTCGGTGATCGGCCGGGGCTTCACGTCGGAACGGTCCCGCGGCCGCCGCCTGGTGCACGCCGACCTGCTGGCGATGATCGAGGCCGACAAGCGTCTCGGCTGGACCCGCCGGGAGCAGCCGCTGCTGCTCGGCATCACGATGGAGCCGTGCCTGATGTGCCTGGGCACCGCCCTGTCCCTGGGGGTGTCCGAGATCTACTACGGCCTGGCCGCCCCTGACGACGGCGCGGCCGGCATCCCGGCCGTCTGGCAGCCCGGCACCCAGGACGGCATCTTCTTCCCGCTCCCGTCGCTGACCGGCGGCATCCGCCTGCCCGAGTGCCGTGACCAGTTCCGCCGCTACGCGGCCCTGACCACGAAGCCCCACCTGCGCCGCTACGCCGAGGCGATGGCCGGCCCCACCGAAAGCTAGGAACTACGCGCCGCTCAGGAGTTCCTCTCAGGCCGGACGCTCCATGAAGCCCCTGGCCTACTGGTGCTGGACGATCTGGGGCCAGCGGTTCAGGACGGCGACGACGGCGATCGCGATGGCGGCCGTTCCCGCTGCCCAGGGGAGCAGGAGCGAGTCCTCGGCGAGGTAGAGCAGTTGCAGGAAGAACGCGTCGCCACTGGTCCAGCCGAACTCCCGGTAGAGGAAGGCGCCGGTCTCCCACAGCAGGATGAGGAACGCGGTGGGCCAGGCGAACAGGCTGCTCAGCTGGCCCGCGATGGTTCCCTCCGGGGCACGCCGGCCGGCCCATCCGACCAGCAGCCAGCCGAGCAGCGCGCCCACGGCTGCCCCGGCCGCGGCGACCCATCCCATCCAGGGCGGAACGGCCCGCGTCACGACGAGGGAGGCACCCTGAGGGCTGTACATCAACACCAGACCGTCACGTTCCATCCGGATGTCGGCGCCGGACATCGAGTCGGGGTACAGATGCGGGACGGTCTGCCAGCCGGCGGCGTCCAGCCGTTGCGCCACGCCCGGGACCTCGGCATCCGCCTTGTCAACGGAGTAGATGACACCCACGTACACGCTGCGGTCGTCGGGTTTCCCGGCCCAGAATGCCGCGGTGTCCGCGCTGACCACCGGCCGTCCCGGGAACGCCGTGCGGGTCAGCTCGGCCGCCTCCGCGCCGGAGGGCAGCGGGCGGGCGTGCTCCCAGCCGATCCGGGTCGCCCCGGCCGCGCCGAACATCGCGCCGAGCACCGCGACGACGACGGCCAGCGCGACCACGCCGGACGTCCCCGGCCGGCCGAGCCCGGCTCGCAGACCGGCCGGCGACCACCAGGCCGGCCGTCCGGCCCGGACGGCCGCCCGCAGCTCGGGCAGGGTCCACGCGGCCGACGACAGGTAGCGCACCCGTTGGCGCGGGGACAGTTCGAGCAGGTCGGCGGACCATTCGGCGCGCTGGCGGTCGCGGAAGCCGGCCGGGAGGAGCCGGGCCAGCGCCGCCACGGCGATCCGCGACACGGCCGGCAGCCGGGTCACCATGCAAGCTTCCGCGCGCCGGTACGGGCACTGCGTCGTTTCTCGGCTGCGGCGAGCGCCTCGCGGGCGGCCGTGACCCCGTCCGCGGTGAGCCGGTAGTACCGGCGCCGGGGCCGGCCCTCGATGTGCACGTCGACGTCGTCCGCCCGGCTGGCCAGCCATCCGACGGTCTCGAAGGCGACGAGGATCGGATAGATCGTGCCCGGTTCCAGGCCGGCTTCCCGGGCGAGGCTGAGCCCGTACCGTTCCTCGTCGGGTCGTTCGAGGAGGACGCGCAAGGCCAGCAGGCGCGGCGTCGTCATGCGCAGCGAAGTCACGCCCGGAACCCTAGGACCTATTTCCAGTTCTGCATAGGGATAGTCGTACGACAATCGCGTCCGTCTACCGCAGCGCCGCCCTGATCCTGCGCAGCACCCGGCGTACCAGCGGAGCCCGCCGTCCGGGCCGGGCGCCACCGGGCCGGGTGGTGTCGTCGGCGGACTGCACCACCATGGCGCCCCACTCGCTGATCCGCAGGGTCAGCCGCAGGCTGGTGGGGGCACGTTCGCCGGCGTCCGCGCCCAGCGTGACCGCGATCCGGTACCGGCCCGGCGGGACCACCCGCCCGGTGAGCAGCGCCGTCAGGACACATCCGCCGGCCGTGGGCTCGACCGTGGCGTCGAAGTCGAACGGCGTGCGGGCCGCCGGCCGGGTGAGCCGGAGCCGTCCGGTGGTGGCGGTGTCGACGTGGACCGGAAGCGACACGGTGATCCGGCCGGGCGCCGCCGTCACCTGCTCGGGCCGGACGTCGAGCAGGTCGTACCCGAGGCGGCCGGTGCTCTGCCGTACGTCCATCGACAGGTTCTGGTGCGGATCGGTCCAGTAGGGCAGGACACTCAGCCCGTCGACGACGCCGAGCCGGCGGCCGGCTTCGGCTTCGGGGCCGCGCAGTGCGCCGAGCCGGGCCTCCCGGTTCCAGCCGCTGAGCCGGTACCTGACAAAGACATCCCAGATGCCGTCGCCGATCCGGGCGCCGCCGGCAGCCGTACGCGGATCGATGCGGGCTTCGGCACGCAGCCGCAACCGGACCGCTGACGGGTCCGCCGTGGTGACCTGTTCCGGTTCGAAGGTCACCGGCTGGTAGAACTCGGCGGCGGTGGCCCGCTCCCGGACGACCAGGTCCACCTTCGCCTCCTCGAACCGGGCGGCGATGCGCTCCGGGACCGGCGGCGCCAGGCTGAGCCCGGTCGCATCCTGGCGGAACGTCAGGTGCCCGGCCCCCGAGGCGTACTCGACGGTGAAACCGACCCGCAGGACGCCGTTGTCCCAGGACAGCCGCCGCAGGTCGCCGACCGGTTTGAGGCCCGCCTCCCAGGCCGCGAGTTCTTCGAGGTCGCCGAGCCGGCCGGCGACGAGCAGGTCGGCGACGGCCCGCTGGAGGGGTGCGAGCCCGGCGGCCACCCCCGGCGCGAACCGCTCGGTGACGCCCCGCATCTCGCGGAACATCTCCCGCCGGTACTCCTGTTCCATCGCCAGCAGCCGACGTCCGCGCAGCCGTTCCACGATCTCGTTGCGCAGCCAGCGGCGGTGCAGCCGGTCCCGCAGCGGGCCCGGGTCGGTCCAGGTGTCCACCACGTCCAGCGCCTCCCGCAGGTCGCCGAAGTAGCCCACCGGCTCGATCGGCCGGAAGCCGGCGTTCCCGGCGTCGTCGCGCCGGACGTGGTAATAGCAGACGTAGTCGCTGAGCACGGCGATGTTCCCGGCCCGGAGGTAGGCCTCGGCGACGAAGACGTGGTCCTCTAGGCGGCGGCGTCCCTCGCGGAAGCGCAGGCCGGTCCGGTCGAGGAACTCGCGGCGCAGCATCTTGTGCGGGGTCAGGCTGTCGATGAGCGGCGCGTCGCGGACCGTGGCGCGGGGCCGGTTCTCCCGGAAGAGTTCCAGCGGCACCGGCCGGCCCTTGCCCGCCATCTTGCCGACGACCATGTCGGCGTCGTGGGCGACGCCGTAGGAGTACATCCGTTGCAGGGCCTCCGGGCCGAGGTAGTCGTCGTTGTCGACGAACATGACGTACTCGCCGGTGGTGGCGTCGATGCCGACGTTGCGGGGCCGGCCGGACCAGCCGGAGGGTTCCTGGTGGATCACCCGTACGTTCGCGTGCTCCGCGGCGAGCCGGTCGAGCCGGGCCGGGGTCTCGTCGGTCGAGCCGTCGTCGACGAAACAGATCTCGTACTCGCCGGACGGCAGGCTCTGGCCGACGAGTGAATTGATGCAATCCTCGATGTACGGCCCCGGGTTGTAGACCGGGACGACCACGCTGACCTTCAATGACACTGGCGTTTTCCATTTCGCCGCCGTTTTTCGGACGCTCACTCTAACCACATTTCCGGCAGGCGGCGCCGCGCCCACAGCACACTCATCCGTATTGCACAGCATCTACCTAGGTGGGCCGGGAAAGGCCTGATCACACTGCTGTCGCACAGCTTCCGGAAAGGCATTTCACAAGATCATGAGCGCGTTGTTTCCAGCCGTTCATGCTGTTAACGTCGCCCGGCATCCGAGCAATCCGGCGTCAAGTGAAAGAAAGTGCAATGCCGATGAATGACATGTTGCCGGCGGTCGCGATAGTCCTCGCAGGCGGTGTCGGTGAGCGCCTCGGGCTGCAGATTCCCAAGCAGCTCGTGAAGATCGCCGGCCGGCCGGTGATCGAGCACACTCTCGCCGCGTTCGAGAAGTCCCCCGTCATCGACAGCGTGCTGGTCCTGATGACGTCGGATCACCTGGGCGAGGTCGAGGCGATCGTCGCGCGGGGCGGCTTCACGAAGGTCACCGGCGTGATCGCCGGCGGCCGGACCCGCAGCGAGACGACCCGCCGGGCGATCGAGGCGATGGGCGGCGCCGAATGCAAAATGATCATTCATGACGCCGTCCGGCCGCTGGTGTCGCAGCGGATCATCGCCGACTGCGTGAGCGCCCTCGACCGGTTCGAGGCGATCGACGTGGCCACCCCCTCGGCGGACACCATCATCGCGGTCGACGAGGTCGACGGCGCGGAGATCATCACCGACATCCCGCCACGGAGCCGGCTGCGGCGCGGTCAGACGCCCCAGGGGTTCCTGCTCTCGACGCTGCGCAAGGCCTACGAGCGGGCGGCGGCCGACCCGGGTTTCGCCGCCACCGACGACTGCGGCGTCGTCCGGCGCTACCTGCCGGACGTACCGATCCACGTGATCCCCGGCGACGAGAACAACCTGAAGATCACCCACCCGATCGACATCCACCTCGCCGACAAGCTCTTCCAGCTCAACTCCAACGCGCCGGCGGTCGAGACCTCCGACGAGTTCCGGTCCCGGATGCTCGGCGGCCGTACGGTGGTGGTCTTCGGCGGCAGCTACGGCATCGGCAAGGCCACCGGCGACCTCGCCGCGGCCGCCGGCGCCACGGTCCTGTCGTTCAGCCGCTCGACCACCGGCACCCATGTCGAGAACCCCGAGGACGTCGCCGCGGCCCTGCGCCGGGCACACGCCCGGACCGGCCGGATCGACTACGTGGTCAACACCGCCGGGGTGCTGCGGATCGGCGAGCTGACCGACGCCGAGGACACCGTCATCGAGGAGGCGCTGCGGGTCAACTATCTGGCGCCGGTGTACATCGCCCGGGCGTCCGCCGGCTACCTCGCCGAGACCCGCGGGTCACTGCTGCTCTACACCTCCAGCTCCTACACCCGGGGCCGGGCCGGCTACAGCCTCTACTCCTCGACCAAGGCGGCCACCGTCAACCTGACCCAGGCACTGGCCGACGAGTGGTCCGACCGCGGCATCCGGGTCAACTGCATCAACCCGGAACGCACCGGCACCCCGATGCGGCGGCAGGCGTTCGGCGACGAGCCGCCCGCGTCGATGCTGACCGCCGAGGAGGTGGCCGGCACCTCGGTGGACGTCATGATCTCCGACTGGACCGGCCACATCGTGGACGTCCGGCGCGCGGCGCCCGCGGCCACCCCGTCGGCCGCGTGAGGAAGCAGACGACCGTGAAGTTTCTCTGGCCGGCCCTGTTCGGCGTCTCCTGCACCACCCTGTACGCCGCCGCGTTGCTGAACCGTCCCGTCGTGTTCCTGATCAGCCTGGCGGCCGTGGTGGTCGTCGAACGCTGGGGCGTCAAACGCACGGCGCTGGCCGCCGTGATGCGGCGCGCCCAGCTCAGTTCGGTGACCCGGTCACTGATCCGGGACGCCGCGATCCTGGTGATGATCGCCCACGGCGCCGGGCACGACGCCGTCACGGCGGCCGTGGTGACGATCGGGCTGCTCGGCCTGTACTGGCTGCGTGCGGTGGTCAACGTGGTCCTGCGCCAGGTCGCCGACCTGCGCCAGCTGCCCCACCCGACCCGGAACCTGGATCTGTCCCGGCTGGGCATCCCGGACGCGCCGCCGGCCTGGCTGACCGTCCGGGCGCCGGCCTGGCTGCTGCACCTGGGCCTGCCGGTGGCGGTCGGCGCGGTGATCGACGCGCTGGCCGGGACCGGCTGGGCCGTCGTCGCCGGTTTCGCGGTCGCCGCGCTGTTCCTGTTGTCGGTGCTCGCCGCCGCGTTGCTGGAGCAGCGGCGCAACCGGGTGCTGGCCGACAGCGACGTGCTGCGTGCCGAGGCGCTCGACAGGTTGCGGGACTACCGGCCCGAGGTGCTGCTCTACTTCAGCCTGAACGAGGCCGGCGGCACCACCTACCAGGTGGACTCCTGGCTGGCCGTGCTGGCCGGGTTGCGGCACCGGCCGGCGATCCTGGTCCGCGAGCGCCGGCACGTCACCCGGATCGCGCCGACCCATCTGCCGATCATCTGCGTGCCGCGTGGCCCGGACGTGATGGATCTGGACCTGCCCGATCTCAAGGCGGTCCTGTACGTGGGCAACACCGGCAACAACATCCAGATGCTGCGCACCAACGGGATCCGGCACGTCTTCGTCGGTCACGGCGACAGCGACAAGGTGGCCAGCACGAACCCGTTCAGCCGGGTCTACGACGAGGTGTGGGTCGCCGGCCGGGCGGGCCGCGACCGGTACCGGCGCGCCGGCGGGGCGGTCGCCGACTCGTCGATCGTGGAGGTCGGCCGGCCGCAGCTCGCCGCGGTGGAGCCGCCGCGCCCGGATCGGCGGATCTTCACCGTGCTCTACGCGCCGACGTGGGAGGGCTGGAGCGACGACCTGGCCCTCAGCTCCGTGCCGCGGACCGGCGTCACCATCGTCAAGACCCTGCTCGCGCTGTCGCCGGACGTGCGGATCATCTACAAACCCCACCCGCTGACCGGCTATCAGGATCCGGTCACCGCCCGGGTGAACCAGCAGATCATCAGGTTGCTCGACGAGGCGAACCGGCGCCGCGCCGCTGACCCGGCCTGGGCCGCGGCGATCAGCGCCGACGCCGGGGCACGTACGGCGGCCACCGCCCGGCTGGCCGAGATCGACCGGATCGTCGCCGAGCTGGGCGGTCCGGGCGCCCGCGACGACGCCCAGGCGGCCCGGGACGACGGCGCGCCCGATCCGGGCCGGCACGCCCGGCTGCTCGACGCGGAGCGGGAACGGCAGCAGGTCACCTGGCAGGCCGGCGGATGGTGGGCCCACCGCACGGTGACCGGGCCACGACCCGACCTCTACTCGTGCTTCAACGAGGCGGACATGATGATCGCCGACATCTCCGCGGTCGTCTCCGACTTCGTCGCCAGCGGCAAGCCGTACGTCGTCACGAACGTCAACGACCAGGACGAAACCGCCTTCCGGGCGGCGCAGACGGTGGCCGGCGGCGCCTATCTGCTGGGCTCGCGGGCCACCGGCCTGGCCGAGCTGGTGCAGGCCCTGCGGCAGCCGGAGCCGGCCGACCCGATGGCCGATTCCCGGGCGGACCTGCGGCACTACCTGCTCGGCCCGGCCGCGCCGGACCCGATGGACAGGTTCAACGACGCGCTGGACGCGGTGATCACCAAGCCGTACCCCTACCCGGTGTCGTGAACATATTTCCCTGCGTCATTGAACCGATCCAAGGCGGCGCGGGTACACCCGGGCATCCGTCCTGGGGAGGAGTTAGACCGATGACCGATCGACTGCACGTCGACCCGGTGTCGCTCGAAGGGATCGCCGACCAGTTGCGGCGTTCCGGCGGCACCCTGCGGGCCGCCGGCGCCGGCGGGCCGGGCACACCCGACGCCGGCGCCGACACCCCGATCTTCGAGGATCTGATCACCCGCCTGGTGCAGGACGCGACTGCGCTCGCCGGCGGCCTCGACGAGGCCGCGGACCGGGTTCTGATGGCCAATCAGGCGTACGCCGACGAGGACCTCGCCAACGCCCGGAACATCTCGGGGAGCCGATGATGCCGATCGACACCCGTCTCGACGGCAACCCCGCGACGCTCTACGCCGGTTCCCAGTACCTGCGTGGCCGGCTCGGTTTCGAGGTGGACGGCGCCGGCGCCACGCTGCGGGCGGCCGGCGACGAGGCCCGGCACGGCTGGCTGGGTTCGGCCGGCGCCGCGTTCAGCACCAGGATGACCGCGGCCGCGGTGCGGTCCGACGCGCTACGGGCCGAGATCGACGCGACGGCGCTGACCATGTCGCAGTACGCCGACATGCTGACCGGCGCGCAGACCACGATGCTGGTCGCCCGGCAGATGGCGTCGGCGCAGGGCCTGATCGTGGCCGGGACGATGATCCTCGACCCGTACTCGCCGGATCCGGTGATCCACCAGCAGCAGCGCCTGGCCTACACGCTGGCCCTGCAGCAGGTCTCGCAGGCGCGCACGATGATGATGACCGCCCGCTCGATCGCGCAGGCCCGGCAGTCGGTGGCGCAGGCCCGGCCGCCGATCCAGCCCGGTGACGTGGTCGGCGGCACCGGCAGCGCCGCGGTGATCAGGTCGGACGACATCCATTTCGCGCCGGAGAAACCCGCCCCGGAGACGGTCGCGCACGAGCTGACCCACGTCGTGCAGCAGCGCGGCGCCCAGCAGTGACCGCCGGCGCCGCGGTCTTGTGGAGTTCGGCGGGATCGCGAAAGGGGTTACAGGCCGAGGTTGTCGGCTATCCATTCGCGGACGCCGTCGCCAGGGCGGCGTGACTTCACCTCGACGCTGCTGAACCAGGCGTTCACCCGTACCCGGATGATGGGTGTTCCGGGAAGTCGCGGCACCGCCGCGAGCCGCAGCTCCTCGGAGCTGAGGGCGCTGGTGCCGGAGAGCTCGACCTCGACGCCTTCCGGCACGATCACCTTGATCTCGCCGAAGAGGCAGGTGCCCTCGATCTCGATCTCGTCCTCGCCGGTGATGACGTCACGCAGGTCGAGGTGCGTCTGCCCGAAGAGGGTGAAGGTGCTGAGACGGCCGGATCGCAGCCGCCATCGGCCGCGGCGTTTACGCTGGCTGAGGACGGTGACGACCTTCTCGACGGTACGGGCGGCGCCGACCACCGGAGTCGGCGCGAGCCCTTCGGTGACCCGGGCCAGCTCGACATCGGTGGAGGCGGCCCAGGCGGCGCCGACGCGGACACTGAACTCCTCGAGGGTGATCCGTCCGTCGCCGCACGCGCGCTGCAACAGCTCGGCCACCCGCTCGCGGTCGCCGTCGGAGATCGGCGCCGGCACTGGAAGCACCACGCCGGTGACGCTACAACCCGGCGGCAACCGTGATCGCAACCGTGACCGGGCAGAGTGCGCCCCATGCGAAAACTGGGAGCAGCCGTCGCCGTGGTCGCGTCGATCCTGGGTGTGGCCGGAAGTATCGCCGGTCCCCTGTACGCCGCGTTCGGGGCGAGCTGACACACTTGACCGATCATGACGCTGACCGATCGCCTCCCGGGCTCCAACGACCCCGACGCAGTCTTCGACGCCTTTCAATCGTGGGTGGCGGAGCAGGGCCTGACCCTGTATTCGCACCAGGAGGAGGCGCTGATCGAGATCGCGACCGGCGCGAACGTCATCCTGAACACCCCGACCGGCTCGGGTAAGAGCCTGGTCGCGACCGGCGCGCACTTCGCGGCGCTGGCCGACAACCGCACGACTTTCTACACCGCGCCGATCAAGGCGCTGGTGAGTGAGAAGTTCTTCGCCCTGTGCGCGGTCTTCGGCGCACAGAACGTGGGCATGCTGACCGGTGACGCCAGTGTCAACGCGGACGCGCCGATCATCTGCTGCACCGCGGAGATCCTGGCCAATCTGGCGTTGCGTGAGGGCGCGGACGCCGACGTCGGCCAGGTCGTGATGGACGAGTTCCACTTCTACGCCGAGCCGGACCGGGGCTGGGCGTGGCAGGTGCCGCTGATCGAGCTGCCGCAGGCGCAGTTCATCCTGATGTCGGCCACGCTCGGCGACACCACCCGGTTCAAGGACGATCTGACCCGGCGGACCGGGCGGGAGACCGCCGTCGTCGCCAACGCGGAGCGGCCGGTGCCGCTGATCTTCGAGTATGCGATGACGCCGCTGCACGAGACGATCGAGGAGCTGCTGTCCACCAGGCAGTCGCCGGTCTACATCGTGCACTTCACCCAGATGGCGGCGCTGGAGCGGGCGCAGTCGCTGATGAGCATCAACATGTGCACCCGCGAGGAGAAGGACAAGATCGCGGCGGCGATCGGCAACTTCCGGTTCACCGCCGGTTTCGGGCGGACGTTGTCGCGGCTGGTCCGGCACGGCATCGGCGTGCACCACGCGGGCATGCTGCCGAAATACCGCCGGCTGGTGGAGACGCTCGCGCAGGCCGGCCTGCTCAAGGTCATCTGTGGTACGGACACGCTCGGCGTCGGCATCAACGTGCCGATCCGCACGGTGCTGTTCACCGGCCTGTCGAAGTACGACGGGGTGAAGACGCGGCTGCTCAAGGCCCGTGAGTTCCACCAGATCGCGGGCCGGGCCGGGCGGGCCGGCTACGACACCATCGGCACCGTGATCATCCAGGCGCCGGAGCACGTGATCGACAACGAGCGGGCCCTGGCGAAAGCCGGCGACGACCCGAAGAAGCGCCGCAAGGTGGTGCGCAAGAAACCGCCGGAGGGGCAGATCGGCTGGGGCCGGCCCACGTTCGACCGGCTGGTCGAGGCCGAGCCGGAGCCGTTGACGTCGTCGTTCCAGGTGTCGCACGCGATGCTGCTGAACGTGATGAACCGGGGCGGCGACCCGTACCCCGCCTTGAAGCATCTGCTGACCGAGAACCACGAGGAGCGGCCCGCCCAGCGCCGGCACATCCGCCGGGCGGTCGGCATCGCGCGGGCGCTGATCGCGGGTGGCGTCATCGAACGTACCGAGGAGGGGATCTACCGGCTCGTCGAGGACCTGCAGCTGGACTTCGCGCTGAACCAGGCGCTGTCGCCGTTCGCCCTGGCCTGCCTGGAACTGCTCGACAAGGAGTCGCCGGAGTATCCGCTGGATGTGGTCTCGGTGATCGAGTCGACCCTGGAGGATCCCCGGCAGATCGTCTCCGAGCAGCGTAAGAAGGCTCGCGGCGAGGCGGTCAACGCGATGAAGGCCGAGGGCATCGAGTACGAGGAGCGCATGCAGCTCCTGGAGGACGTGACCTGGCCGCAGCCGTTGAAGGAGCTGCTCGACGCGGCGTACGAGACGTACCGGCGGGGGCACCCGTGGGTCGCCGACTACGAGCTGAAGCCCAAGTCGGTGGTCCGTGACATGTACGAGCGGGCCATGACGTTCACCGAATACGTGTCGTTCTACGGCCTGTCCCGCTCCGAGGGCCTGGTGCTGCGGTACCTGGCCGACGCGTACCGGGCGCTGCGGCAGACGGTGCCCGAGGACGCCCGTACCGAGGAGCTGACCGACCTGATCGAGTGGCTCGGTGAGCTGGTCCGCCAGGTCGACTCCAGCCTGCTCGACGAGTGGTCGCGCCTGCAGAACCCGGACGCTCCGGTGGAGGAGGTCCGCATCGACGACAAGCCGCCGGCGGTCACCCGTAACGCCCGCGCCTTCCGGGTGCTGGTGCGCAACGCCATGTTCCGGCGGGTGGAGCTGGCCGCGCTGCGCCGCTGGGATCTGCTCGGCGAGATGGACGCGGAGCACGGCTGGACGTCGGAGCGCTGGCAGAAGGCCATTCAGGACTACTTCGAGGAGTACGACACGCTGGGCACCGGCCCGGCGGCGCGCGGGCCGGCGTTCCTGGACATCGAGCAGGGCGCCACCCAGTGGATCGTCCGGCAGGTCTTCGAGGATCCGGAAGGCGACCACGACTGGGGCATCGACGCCGTCGTCGACCTGGCCGAGTCCGACGAGGCCGGCACCGCCGCGATCACGGTCACCGCCGTCGGCCCGCACTGACAGCGCCGCGGGTCAGCGCGGAGGTGGCCGCTGGTCGAGCAGGCGGGCGATGTCGGTGACCGCGGGCAGGCGGACGGTGAAGGTGGTGCCGAGGCCCGGTTCGCTGGTGGCGGTGACGTCGCCGCCCTGGTCGGCGATGATCCGGCGGACGATGGTCAGGCCCAGGCCGGAGCCGCCGGTGGCGCGCTGCCGGGCCGGGTCGGCACGCCAGAACCGGTCGAAGACCCGGGCGACCTCGTCGGCGTTCATGCCGACGCCGGTGTCGTGGACGGTGAGGACCGCGTCCGGCCCGTCGCGGCTGACCTTCAGCTCGACGCGGCCGCCGGCGTCGGTGTAGCGGATCGCGTTGCTCATCAGGTTGCCGACGACCTGGCGCATCCGGTCCGGGTCGGCGCACACCTCGACCGGGCCGGGGGCGTCGACGATCACGTCGATGCCGGCGTTCCCGGCGACCACCCGGTGCGCGGTGGCGGCCATCTCGGTCAGCTCGGACAGGTCCATCGGCACCGGGTCGTAGCCCAGCTCACCCGCCTCGGCGAGGGCCAGGACCTGCAGGTCGTCGAGGATGCGCCGCTGCAGCAGAGTCTCCTCGTGCAGGGACGCGAACAGCTCCGGTGACGGCTCGATCACCCCGTCGGCCAGGCCTTCCAGGTAGCCGCGCAGGTTCGACAGCGGTGTCCGCAGCTCGTGGGCGACGTCGGCGACCAGCCGCCGCTGGCGTTCCTCGCTGCGCTGGAGCGCTTCGGCCATCGCGTTGAACGCCCCGGACAGCCGGGCCAGCTCGTCCTCGCCGCGGGTCGGCACGCGCACGTCCAGCCGGCCGGCGGCCAGTTGCAGGGAGGCGCCGGTGAGCAGCCGCACCGGCCGGCTGACCCGCCGGGCGATGCCGGCGGTGCCGACGGCGGCGAGCAGCAGCAGCGCGGCCGCGCCGAGCAGTGCGGGTTGCTGGAGCAGGTCCAGGTCCTGGTCCTGCCGGGCGCCGAAATAGATCTCCACGGGTACGACCGAAGGGCTCGCGACCGCCTGCTGGAACCCGAGAGCCAGGCACTTGTCGTACCCGGAGCCGGTCAGCTCGCAGTCGCCCATCCGCGACCAGGACTCGTCGCGCCACGTCACGTCCCGGCGGACCGCGGCGACGCCCGCCTCGACGCATTTCGGCTCGGCGCGGAGGCGTTCGTCGTCGAGGTAGGGCGGCCGGTCGGTGGTCAGCGCCGACGACCAGTCACCGACCTCGGCCATGCACCGGACCGCGACCAGCGCCGCACGGTACTGCGCGGCCTGGACCAGCGCCCGCATCGCCGGTTCGCCGGTGGTGATGGCGGCCGGCGCGAACAGGTCCGACGGCAGGCCGGGGCGGCTCGGCACGGCGATCGGCCGGCCCCCGCGCGCGTCCTTGCCGACGGCCCGCAGTTTCGACTCGATGATCTCGCCGGCCACCTGGGCCGCCTTCTCGATCGACGGGTCCAGAAACGGGACCGCCTCGACGTTGCTGGGCAGCAGCTGCATCGGGCCGGCCGCGCGCTGTTCGAGGTTGTCGGAGTCGGTGAGCACCTCACCGTCGCGGCTCTCCACCCGGATGTGCAGGCCGGTCTGCTCGGACAGCTCGGCGACCACCTCGTCGATGCCCAGCCACTGCCCGTTGAGCACACCGAACAGCCTGATCGCGTCGACGATCTCGGCCTGGTGCCGGTCACGGGCGTCCGCGACCCGGGCCGCCTCACGGGAGGCCAGGCTCAGCGTCAGCCAGGCGGTCGCGCCGATCGCCGAACCGGCGACGACCAGCACGAGCAGGAAGATCCGCAGGCGGAAACTCACGGCTCGGCCATCCGGTAGCCGCGCCCGTAGACGGTCTGCACGTACCGCGGCTCGGCGGGGTTGATCTCGATCTTGCGGCGCAGGTTGACGACATGGGCGTCGACGGTGCGCTCGGACACCTCGTTCTCGAAGCCGAACGTCTTGTCGAGGATCTGGCCGCGGGTGAACACCCGGCCCGGCTCGCGCGCCAGCAGCTCCAGGATGCCGAACTCCTTGGCCGTCAGCCGCACCGGGGCGCCGTCCACCCGTACCTCGAATCGGGGTGCGTCGACCTCGAGCCCGCCCACCCGCAGGATCTCGGAGGCCTCGTTGCCGCGCGTGCGGCGCAGCAGCGCGCGGATGCGCGCGGTGAGCTCGCGCGGGCTGACCGGTTTGCTCAGGTAGTCGTCGGCGCCGATGTCCAGGCCGAGCAGCATGTCGTTTTCCGCGGAACGGGCGGTGACCAGCAGGATCGCGACGTTGGCGAGGGTGGCGTCGGAGTCGGCGCGCAGGATCCGGCAGACGTCGAGGCCGTCGACCTCGGGCATCATCCAGTCCAGGACGACCAGGTCGGGACGGCGGGCCCGGGCCTGCTCCAGGGCGGCCCGGCCGTCACCGACGGTCATCACCTGATGGCCCTCCCTCTCCAGGTAGAGGCGGATCAGCTGGGCGTGCTTCGGGTCGTCGTCGGCTACCAGGATGCGGGCGGTCACGGCTCGAATTCTGTCCCAGGCTGTCCAGGCCGACCAACAATGCGAGAAACCTATGAAGATCAGGTCCCGGATTCGTGCCGCGCACATTCTCGGCAGCTTCCGCACAGGTTCTTCACAGGTCGGAGCCTACGGTCGCCTCCTCGAATCGTTGAGGAGGATCTTTCGATGTGTGGCCTGAGCGCTTTTGTCAGCAGCCGCCCCGACCCGGGGCCGCTGGACGCCACGTTCCGCGAGGCCTTCGCCGCCGCTCTGGCGACCCTGCACCACCGCGGCCCGGACGACACCCAGATCCAGTTCGGTGACGGGTTCGCGTTCGGTTTCAAGCGCCTCGCGATCATCGACCGTGAGCACTCGGTGCAGCCGCTGAGCTACGCCGGCCGGTGGACCGTCGTCTTCAACGGTGAGATCTACAACTACCGGGAGCTGCGGGCCGAGCTGATCCAGCAGCACAACGCGGTCTTCGCCACCGAGGGTGACAGCGAGGTGCTGGCCGCGGCGTTCCACTACTGGGGCGAGGCGGCCCTGCCCCGGCTGCGGGGCATGTTCGCCTTCGTGGCGTACGACCACCGCACCGGCACCCTGCACGCCGCGCGGGACGCCTTCGGGATCAAGCCGCTGTACATGCTGGAGACCGCCGACGGGCTGTTCCTGGGCAGCGAGCGCAAGGCCCTCGACCCGTTCGCGGCGCCGGCCGGGGCGGCTCTGGAGACCGAGTCGCTGGCCCACTACCTGACGTTCCAGTTCGTGCCCGACCCGATGAGCCTGCACCGGCACATCAAGCGGCTGCCGCCGGGCCACCGGATCATCTGGACGCCGGGGGGCGGGGTGCGGATGCACCGCTGGTTCCGGCCGTCGCTGCGCCCGCTGCGGGTCGAGCCCGAGGACGCGTATTCGCGGATCCGGGAGGCGCTGACCGACAGTGTCCGCGCGCACATGCACGCCCACGTGCCGGTCGGGACGTTCCTGTCCAGCGGTGTCGACTCCTCCGCGATCGCGGCGCTGGCCGCCCGGGAGAAACCGGATCTGCACGCGTTCACCGCCGGTTTCGCCGCCCAGGGCTACTCGGAGATCGAGATCGCCCAGGACACCGCCGACCAGCTCGGCATCCGGCTCACCCCGACGGTCGTCTCCGACGAGGACGTGCTGACCCATCTGCCGCGGATCATCCAGCTGCTCGACGACCCGGTCGCCGACCCGTCGCTGATCCCGCTGTTCTTCCTGGCCCGCACGGCGTCGCAGTTCGTCACCGTGGTGCTGTCCGGCGAGGGTTCCGACGAGCTGTTCGGCGGCTACACCATCTACCGGGAGCCGCTGTCGCTGGACCGTGTCGACCGGCTGCCCCCGGGCATGAAACGCGGGCTGAAGCATCTGGCCGAGGTGCTGCCCGAGGGTGTGAAGGGCCGGTCGTTCCTGGAGCGCGGCACCACCCCGATCGAGCAGCGCTACTACGGCAACGCGCGGATCTTCGACCCGGACGAGAAGGCCCGGGTCATGCGGTTCACGTCGCAGCCGCACACGGCGATCACCGCACATCTGTACGCGGAGACCGCCGACGTCGACCACGTGGCCTCCATGCAGTACGTGGACCTGCACACCTGGCTGCCCGGCGACATCCTGGTCAAGGCCGACCGGATGTCGATGGCGCACAGCCTGGAGCTGCGGGTGCCGTTCCTGGACCAGCGGGTCTACGCGGCCGCCGCGGGCCTGCCGACCGATCTGAAGCTGCCGCCCGGTGTCACCACCACCAAGCACGCGCTGCGGGAGGCGATGAAGGGCATCGTGCCCGAGTCGGTGCGCTCGGCCAAGAAGCTGGGCTTCCCGACACCGACCCGGCTGTGGCTGCGCGGCCCGATCGGCGACTGGGTGGACCACCTGCTCGCCACCTCGCAGGCCGGTGACCTGATCGATCTGGAGTACGTGCGGGGCCTGCTGGCCGAGCACCGGGCCGGCGGCGCCGACCGCTCCCGCAAGGTGTGGACGGTGGCGATGTTCTGCCTGTGGCACGCCATCGCCGTGGAGAAGTCGATCATCGTGGACAGCCCGTTGCCAGCCCGCGTGCCGGTGCAGCGCCAGGAGCCGGGCCTGTCGCACGTCTTCGGCTGACTGCCGGGCCCGGTGCGGCGGCCTCCAGCCGGACCGCCATCCGGTGTTCACGCCGCACCGGGTCACGGCCTCACCCCGGAAGCCCGATCCCAGGAAGCCCGGCCCCAGGAACAGCCCGGCCCCAGGAACAGCCCGGCAGCGGGGGATCAACCGGCCGCGCAGCCCTCCCCCGCTGCCGGGTCCATCGCCGTCGGCCGGTTCCCGCGGAATCCCGCCCGGCCGCCGGCGATGAATCACCGCGCCGACGGTGGTCCTTCCTTCCATGGGGGTCTCTGCGGTTCGGTTTCCCGTCGGTACGGCGGTCGCGCGCGCCGACATTCCGGCGCTGTGTGCCCGGCTCGCCGATCTGCTTCGCGGGCACGCCGGTGATGTGGTCGAATGCGACGTCACCGGGCTGGCCTCGCCGGACGTCGTAGCGGTCGAGGCGGTGGCCCGGCTGCGGCTCACAGCCCGGCGTCACGGCCGTCGCCTGATCGTGGTGGGCGCCGGCCCGGAACTGCTGCTGCTGTTCGGCCTGCTCGGCCTCACCGACCTGCTGGCCCCGGATTCCCCGGCCGCCGGCTGCTCCCGGCCCGCCAAGCCCCAGCCAGCCGTCGCCCACGACGGCAATCCACCACCGAAAACCGACCTGAACGACGGCTGACCGGCCACCCCGACCGCCAGCCGTCGCCCACCACGGCAATCAGACGCTGAGAACCGGTCTGAGCGACGGCTGACGGGCCACCTGACCGCCAGCCGTCGCCCACCATGGGAATCCACCACCGAAAACCGCCCTGAACGACGGCTGACCGGCCGCTCTCACCCCCAGCCGTCGCCCACCACCGGAATCAGACGCCGAAAACCGACCTGAGCGACGGCTGGCCGGCCGCTCTCACCGCCAGCCGTCGCCCACCACGGGAATCAGACGCCGATAACCGACCTGAGCGACGGCTGGCGGTCGGGGGTCAGGGCAGGTCGGTGGGCGGCAGGTGGGCCGGCAGGTTGAACAGCGGGAACAGGCGGGGCGTGTCGAGGAAGTTGTTGACTGCCGTGATGCGGCCGTCGGCGATCTCCAGGACGATCAGCGCCCACGGTTCGTGGCCGTCGCCGGTGCGACTGGCCCGGTACTGGCCGAAGGCGGGCAGGCCGTTGGCGACGACCGGGATCAGGCGGGAGCCCTCGCAGCCGCTGCCGGTGCCGGACATCCACGCGTGGATGTCGTCGTGACCGCGTAGCCACAGCGCCAGCGGCGGCATCGACAGGGTGGCGTCCTCGTGCAGGAGTGTGGTGAGGGCGCGCAGGTCGTACGACTCGAAGGCTTTGACATAGCGGGCCAGAAGCTCGCGCTGTTCGGCATCGAGAGGCCGGTAGGTGTCGCCCGCCGAAGGCGTGGCGGCCGAAAGGGTGGCGCGGGCGCGTTGCAGGGCGCTGTTGACGCTGGCCACCGACGTGTCGAGCAGGTCGGCGACCTCCTGCGCGGACCAGGCCAGCACCTCACGCAGGATCAGCACGGCCCGCTGCCGCGACGGCAGGTGCTGGAGCGCGGCGACGAACGCGAGACGGATCGACTCACGTTCGGCGATCAGGTTGGCCGGGTCGGAGCCCTCGGGCAGGATGCGCTCGTCGGGGACCGGGCCGACCCAGATCTTCTCCGGGTGGACGGCGCCGGGGTCGGTGGCGTGGCCGGAGCCGGCCGGGCCGAGGTCCATCGGCCGGACCCGGCGCTGGGCGGCGTCGACCATGTTGAGGCACACGTTCGTGGCGATCCGGTAGATCCACGAGCGCAGCGACGAACGGCCCTCGAAACTGTCGTGGCCGCGCCAGGCCCGGATCATGGTCTCCTGCACGGCGTCCTCGGCTTCGAAGGCCGAGCCGAGCATCCGGTAGCAGTAGCCGGTCAGCTCGGGCCGGAAGCGTTCCAGCTGCGCCTCGATGGGTGGGTCGGTCACCGCGTCACTCACGCGCCCGAACCTACCGCGGATTTTTTCGCACGGCAGCGATGAGTTTCCGGGACGGGCCGGGTCTACCCGATGTAAGCAACGACGAGAGACGTTTTCGAGGAGCCGAGATGAGCTACGCCGAGGTCAACGGGATCAACCTGTACTACGAGACGCACGGCACGGGCCAGCCGCTGGTGCTGCTGCACGGCGGGCTCGGCTCGGGTGAGATGTTCGGCGCGTCACTGGCCGTGTTCGCCGAGAACCACCAGGTCATCCTGCCGGACCTGCAGGGCCACGGCCGGACCGCGGACATCGACCGGCCGGTGGACTACGCGCTGATGGCCGACGACATCGCGGCCCTGATCGACCATCTGGGCCTGGACCGGCCGGACGTCGTCGGGTTCTCCCTCGGCGGCGGGGTCGGCCTGCAGCTGGCGATCCGCCACCCGGAGAAGGTCGGCAAGCTGGTGTCGACGTCGGCCGGGATCCGGCGTGACGCCTTCTACCCGGATCTGCTGGCGCAGCAGGCTCAGGTGAACGCGGCCGCCGCCGAGTTCATGACGGAAACCCCGATGTACGAGCTGTACGCGCGGGTGGCGCCGCGCCCGGAGGACTTCCCGCGCCTGCTCGACAAGATCGGCGAGACGATGCGTCGGGACTTCGATCACACCGACGACGTACGGGGTCTGCGCGTCCCGACGCTGATCATGGGCGCCGACGCCGACATGGTGCCGCCGAGCCACTTCGTGGAGATTTTCGCCCTGCTCGACGGCGGTCAGCGTGACGGCGGATGGATGGGTGACGGCCGGCCCAAGGGCGGGCACGCCCTCGCGATCCTGCCCGGCACCACCCACTACAACATCATCGACTCGCCGCTGTTCGCCACGACGGCGCTGAGCTTCCTGAGTCAGAAGTAGCTGGCTGTCATCCTGCGCGACGCCGGGCCCGGCGGGCCGCCAGCTCGTCGTTCTCATCCGGGGCGGCCGCGGCGCCGACCGGCTGCGGACCCGAGACGGGCTCGGCGGGCAGGTGCGACAGCGAACCCTGGATCTCCTTGAACGCCCCGCCGATCGCGATGCCGAACACCCCCTGGCCGCCCTGGAGCAGATCGACGACCTCCTCCGGGGACCGGCACTCATACACCGTCGTGCCGTCCGAGATCAGCGTGATCTCGGCCAGATCATCGACCCCGCGCGACCGCAGCGTCTCGATCGCCCGGCGGATGTTCTGCAACGACACCCCGGCGTCCAGCAGGCGCTTGACCACCTTGAGCACGACCAGGTCACGGAACGAGTAGAGGCGCTGGGTGCCGGAACCGGACGCGTCCCGGACACTCGGGACCACCAGCGTGGTCCGCGCCCAGTAGTCGAGCTGCCGATAGCTGATCCCGACCGCCTGACAGGCGGTGACCCCGCGGTACCCGAGCTCGCCGTCCTCGCCGACGAGAGGGCCTTCAAGAGGTTGCTCGTGCACGCGACTACCTCCCCGCGCCCATGATCAAAATCTAGGCGGTGTGCCGGTTCACCTGGACTTCACGAGCGTATATCTCAATCACGGCCGAAACATGGAGGTAACCGCTCGACACGCCGCGCACGGACGAACGGCGCCAGTCGATGTCACCCAGCGAAATCTTCGGGCCGCACCTGGTCGAGGAACTCGCGGAATTTCTCCACCTCGTCCTCCTGCTCGTCGGGAATCACGATCCCCGCCTCGGTGAGAACCTGCTCGGCACACCGGATCGGCGCGCCCACCCGCAACGCCAGCGCGATCGAGTCGCTCGGCCGCGCCGACACCCGCAGATTGTCACCGATCAGCAGATCGGCGTAGAAGACGTTGTCTTTCAGCTCGGTGATCTCGACCGCCTTCAACGGCGCCTTCAGCGCCGCCAGGATGTCACGCAGGAGATCATGGGTCAGCGGCCTCGCCGGCTTCACACCCTGCTGCTCATAGGCGATCGCGGTGGCCTCGACCGCCCCGATCCAGATCGGGAGGTAACGGTCACCATCCACCTCCCGCAACAACACGATCGGCTGGTTGCTGGGCAGCTCCACCCGGACCCCGACCACGCTCAGCTCACGCACCGCCGCCTCCGTGTCGTTATTGTCTCGGCTGCTACGCAGCCGCCCTAACCTGCACGGTACACGCACACCACGGGCACCCGATCCGCACGGCGGCGGGATCAGCGGCCCAACTCACCCCGGAGACCCGACCGGACCAGCGCCGCATGCAGCCGCTGCGAGAGCGCCTGCAGCTCACGGGCGGTCTCCACGGCACGCGCCCGGGCCGCCGGGTCCTGCTGGCGGGCCAACGGCGCCAGCAACTGTGTGAACAGGCCCACCTCACGATCCGCGGCATTGCGGAAAGCACGCAGGTGACGGACCTCCAGCCCGTAATGAGTGAGACCCACCACGGCCTCCACGATGATCACCTGATCGGCGTCATACCAGCCGGGCGGACGCGCCGTCACCAGACCGATCTGCTCCAACTCGGCCAGCAGCGCCTCATCGACACCCGTCCGCTCGACCAGATCCGCTTTCGGCACCCGGCTGTCCGCCGGATCCTTGGCCTGCGACGTGCCCACCGCCACCAGCGTCGGCCGCTGCGGAACCACCGGCTCCTTCTCCATCCGGTCCAGTTGCTCCCGGATCACCCGCAAGGGGAGGTACTGGTCGCGCTGCGCGGTCAGCACGAACCGCAGACGGGCCACGTCGTTCCACGAATACTTCCGGTACCCGGAAGCGGTACGTTGCGGGTCGACCAGACCCTCCGCCTCCAGGAACCGCAGCTTCGAGATCGTGGTGTCGGGGAACTCGGTGCGCAGATGGGCCAGCACCTCCCCGATGCTCATCAGCGCACCCTCACGCCCGTCCTGAGGGCGCGAAGCCCCCGGATCACGCGCGGCCGCCCCCGACGCCGTCACGCCCGGCCCTCGCCCTCCGGCCGCGGACCGGCGATGAACACCAGACGGAACTTGCCGATCTGGACCTCGTCGCCATTGCTGAGCGTCGCGGCTTCAACCCTTTCCCGGTTCACATACGTACCGTTGAGCGAGCCGACGTCACGAACCGTGAAGGTCCCGCTGTCGCGGTGGAACTCGGCGTGGCGACGCGACACCGTCACGTCGTCGAGGAAGATGTCACTGTCCGGGTGCCGGCCGCTGGTCGTCACATCGTGATCGAGGAGGAAGCGGGCGCCGGCATTGGGCCCACGGCGCACCACCAGCAGAGCCATCCCCGGGGGGAGCGAGCCGGCCATCCGGCTCGGAACCACGTCCGTCTCGGGTCCCTCCAGCACCTCGTCAAGGGCGCCAAGGTTCAGCGTGGACGTGACGTCGAGCGGGGGGAACTCGTCGTCTGGGCGCGTCATCGGACCACCTCACGGATCAGTTGGTCGTCGCCTCCCAGCGAAGCCAGCGACGTTGCGGCCCCGCCGGGGCCATTCGGCCCGACGCACGACTATCGGTTTCAAAGGAATAACAGTTCTTCGTGTGCTCCGCGAGCCTAGTCAGCGCCAATATCGCTGGGCAACCGGACTCGCGGAAGAACGAATGGACGGGCATGAAATGCCCGCGGCGTCAGCTTTCGGTGAGAGCCCGGTACGCCGCGGCATCCAGCAGCGCGGCCACCGCCCCCGGATCATCCGGCGCGATCTCCACCAGCCAGCCCGCCGCATACGGCTCGCCGTTGATGATTTCCGGCTCGTCGGCCAGCGTGGCGTTCCTCGCCACCACCGTGCCCGAGATCGGCGCGTAGATCTCCGAGACGCTCTTGGTCGACTCGATCTCACCGAGCGAGTCGCCCGCCTGCACCACCGTGCCCTCGTCGGGCAACTGCACATACACGATGTCACCCAGCGCGTCCTGCGCGAAATGGGTGATGCCCACCCGCACGGGCCCGCTGCCGTCACCGGCGACCCACTCGTGCTCCGCGGTGTACCGCAGATCCTCAGGAATCAACGCTTCCTCCGTTAATCACGACACCGGACGCGCGTATCGCAAGGCTGCCGCCTTCCGCACCGCGGTCACCTCGACCAGCGAACGCGAGTCCATGGTCACGCTACCGCCGTCACTCTTCGCCGACGCCACCACCCCGCCCGGGATCTGCAGCGCCGTGCTCATCGTGCTCGCCGGCCCGATCACCAGCAGATGGAACGGACCACTCAGATGCTCACCGTCGGCGATGATGCCGCCACCCGACGCATCCACGAAGAAACTCGACGCGACAAGCCGCACAGCCGTCCCGTTCGCACCGTTGAGCTGCATCACCTCACCGCCGGCGCCCCGCAGCTCCTGAACCGTGTTCAGCACGTCGGACGCACCGACGTCGCTCAGCGTGATGTCCAGACCCGGGCCGCGACCCGAGACCGTACCCGCCAGCAGCCCCAGTTCCTGACTGCGCCGCTCCGCCTCCGCGACCGCCGCCTCACGGCCTCCGACCTCGGAGTTCAACTGCTGTTTACTCTGCTCCAGCTCCTGAATCTGAGCCAGCAGACGACTGTCCTCCGACTCCAGGTCACTCAGGATCCGAACCAGGTCCTCCTGCCGGGTCGCGGCCAGCCCGTCATCCGCGTCGTTGCTGCGCAACTGCACCACGAGCGTGAAACCGAGCAACGCCAGCAGCACCCAGATCAGCGTCCCGGCCGGCGCCGGCCGCCGGATCCGCGGGCGATCAAGATCACCTTCCGGTTTCCCGGAAATCGACAGATCGGGTGACTCCTCCGGCGCCTCGAGATCAAGATCACCATTGGGTACGGCCGGAGCGCCCCCCGATCCACCGGAACCATCGCCGCCTGGAGCGCCGCCGGAACCCGGGCCGGACGCTTCCGGGGAATCCACGGATGCTTCCGGGGAACCCACAGGCGTTTCCGGGGAACCCACGAGCGTTTCCGGGGAGCCCACGGCTGGAAACGCCGCCAGCGGGACGGTCGGCTCCTCCTCGGCATGCGGCAGGGCGCCTGGCGCCGTACCCCCCGAAGGGTCTTCGTCGTGGGATCGCGCCGCGCCGGGCGTGCCGTCAGGATCGGTCATCTCGCGTCCTATGCCCGGAAGAGGTGCCGTCGGATCGCCGCGACGTTACCGAAGATCCGCACGCCGAGCACGACCACCACACCCGTCGACAACTGGCCACCCACACCCAGCTGGTCACCGACGTAGACGATCAGGCCCGACACGAGAACGTTCGAGATGAACGACACCACGAACTGCTTGTCGTCGAAGATCCCGTCCAGCTTGGCCCGAACCCCGCCGAACACCGCGTCCAGCGCCGCAACCACCGCGATCGGCAGGTACGGCACCAGTTCGGGCGGCACCGACGGTTCGAACAGGATGCCCAGCAGGACACCGACGAGCAGGGCGAGTACGGCGATCATCGGCCGCCTTCCGTCACTGACGAATCAGGCACGGGCGACCCCGCACCTGACGAAACGTTCGCGGAGCCCGACGGAGCGGGCGCGATGCTGGGCTCAGCCGACCGCAACTTCAGGTCGGTCGCCGCCTCCAGTGTCACGTCGTCGGCCTCGGCGGTCTCGAACGAGATCCCGAACCGCGCCGACAACGTCTCGAAGAACTGACCCGCATAACCCTTGCGGAAATCATCGGCGAGATCGTCCGGGCCGATCGCCACGATCTCGTACGGAGATCCGACCGGCCGGATGTCCACCAGAATCGCCTCGCCCGCCTGCCGGATCCGCGAAGTCGCCGTCAGCCGCTGTCCGTTGATCATGATGGCCTCGGCCCCGGCCTCCCACAACGCGTTCGCCGCCAGCTGGAGATCGGTGTCCTTCACCTGCGCCTCGGTCCGCCGCACCCCGGTCACCGCATCCACCGACGTCGGCCCGTCCACCAGCTTGACCCGCGCCCCGGAACCACGCACCCGCGCCAGCCCGGTCACCGCCTCCAGGTCACGCAACCGCGCCACCGTCTCCCCGCCCAGCTCCCGGTCACGCAGCGCCGCCACCTCGTCGGCCAGCTGATCCGCCCGCCGCTGAAGCTCCTCGGTCTCCGCACGCCGGTTCTGCACCTGGCCGATCAGATCGCTCCGCGCCTGCGTCCGGGCCGGCTCCTCAGCCATCGTCTGCCGGTACGACACCACCAGCAGGAACCCGATCACCGCGAGCGTCAGCGCCGCCGAAATCGCCGCGGCCCTCCGCCGTACGCCGGTCCGCGGCCCTTCCTTCGCCCGCCTGGCCGCCGCATCGGCATAGCCGGGATCCAGCGGATTCTGGAACAACTCGGTCAGGAAGTCCGGGCCCCAGCGCCGCTTCCCCGAACCGCCGTCCGGATCCGGCGGGCCGCCGATGCTGCCCAGCCCCTCCCAGGCGCCGCTCGGCTCGCGCAGCGCCGCCGCCACGCCCGGCCGGATCGTCCCCGTCCTCTGCTCAGTGCCGGCCGTGCTGTCACCGGATGACGTCTCGGGAACGCCGGCCGGGTCTTCGGAGAGCGGACGGCTCACGAGGAACCCTCGCGGTCGGCGCGCAACAGCTGCACCGCCTGGACCAGGTAGAGGACCGCGGCACACCAGTACAGGCCCAGCGCCCACCAGGACAGGCCCCAGCCGATCGGGCCGATCCACCAGTCGGTCGACGGCACCGCCTTCGCCAGCAGGATCAGCGGGAACGACGCCAGCAGCAGGAACGTCCCGGTCTTCCCGACATAGTGCACCGGCGGAGGACCGTAGCCGTGGCGGCGCAGAATCAGCAGCACCACCCCGAGGACCGCCTCACGCAGCAGCAACGCGCCGGTCAGCCACAGCGGGATCACCTCGCGCACGGTGAACCCGATCAGCGTCGCCACGATGTAGAGCCGGTCCGCGAACGGGTCCAGCAACTCCCCGAGACGACTCACCGAATTCATCCGGCGGGCGACATAGCCGTCCACCCAGTCGGTCGAACCGCCGATCATCAGCACGACCACTGCGGCGACGTCGTTCTCGGCGACGAGCAGCAGATACAGGAAGAGCGGCACACCGAGCAGCCGGATGAAGCTGATCGCGTTCGGCAGGGTCCAGATCCGATTCGAGGACTCGATGGACGACGCAGGTTGCTGCGACATCGCGACTTCCTCTCCCCCTCGGCCGAGGCCCCCGCCCGGCTCGTACGCAAGCCGGTCCACCTGCCCCCACCGTCGCCGGACGGCGGTACGCACACGTTCCGGTCACTCGCCGAGCAACTATAACCAGCCGCGTCCGCCCACCCGACGCGCAGTCACACCGCAACGTGACGACCAGCGGTCCGAACGGCACCAGACATCACCACACGCCGTTCGGGCGGGCGGGTTCAGCGGGAGTGGGAGTGGCGGCCCCGGCGAGCCTGCACGTAGTCGTCGATCACGTAGCGGCCCAGGTCAGCCGGGTCCGGGCTGAAGACACGGCCGCCGTTCCGGTGGGCGACGGCTGAGACGAAACGGCGCAGGCCCGGGTCTTCGCCGAGCATGAAGACGTTCAGGGTGGCGCCGAAGCGGGTCAGCAGGTCCACCTCGTGGATCGTCGCCTCGATCGTCTCCTGGAGTGGGGGCCACCAGAAGATGGCTTCGCCGTCCGGTTCCAGGTGGGAGGTGGGCTCGCCGTCGGTCACCACCAGGATCACCGGCTCGGCGCCGGGGTGGCGGCGGACGTGGCGGGCGGCGAGTTTCAGGGCGTGCTGGAGGTTGGTGCCCTTCTCGATGGTGGGCTCGATGGCGGCCAGCTCGCCCTGGGACAGGGTCTGGGCGTACCGGCCGAACCCGATGATCTGCAGAGCGTCCTGCGGATACTTGGTGGCCACCAGGTGGGACAGGGCCAGGGCGGTCTGTTTCATCGGGCCCCAGCGGCCGTCCGCGTACATCGAATAGGACAGGTCCACGCACAGCGCCACCGCCGCTGAGGCGCGACGCTCGGTTTCGGCGATCTCGAAGTCGTCGGGCTCCAGCCGTACCGGAAGAGTGGCGGAACCCCCGGCGGCCCGGCGCCGGACCGCGTTGCCGATGGTCCGGACCACGTCTAGGGGTTGATCGTCGCCGAACTCCCATCGGCGGGAACTGCCGATCAGGTCGCCGGCCGCCCCGGCGTCGCGCATGTCGTGCTGGCCGCGTTTGCCCGCCACGTCGCGGAAGATCGCGGACAGGGCGGTCTGGCCCAGGCGGCGCAACGCCTTCGGGGAGAGGGTGAGACCGTCGGCGTCGCGCTGTACCCAGCCCTGGCGGCGCAGCTCACGTTCGAGCTCGCGGAGACGGCGCAGGTCGTCGGCGGCGCCCCGGCCGAGCTGGCGTTCGACCGCCTCCACGTTGACGTCGTCGAGGGTGGCGCCGGGGTGTTCCTGGCCCAGCTGGTCGATCAGCTCGTCGAGGTCGGCGATCTCGCCCAGCGCGGACGCGGCGTCGCCGTAGCCGAGATCGGCCGGGCCGCGCATCCGCTCGCCACGGCCCCAGTTGAGGTCGGGGCGCAGGGACCGGAGGTTGTCGGTGAGTTCGGCGAGCTGCCCGCGCAACGGGCCGTCACCGAGCGCCTGGGCCATCAGTTGTTGCAGTTCCTCGCGCTGTTGCGGGCTGAGTGAGCGCATCAGGCGTTCGGCTGCGGCGGCCTGCCGGGCCAGGGAGTCGATCAGTTCGTCGACGTTGCGCGGGTTGTCCGGGAAGAAACGGCCGTGCCGGTCCATGAAGTCACGGAACGCGTCGTCGGTGTCCTCGCCGCGGGCATGCCGGCCGAGGAGATCGTTGAGGTCACCGATCATCTCCGAGATCTCGGTCATGTCGCCCTGCTGGAGCGACTGCTTCATCCCGGCGAAGCGCTGCGAGACCACCTCCTCCCGGAGGCCGGCCAGGATCTGCTGGTAGATGTCCCGGGCTTCGGATGAGGACCACTGATAATCCGACAAGTCGGAAATGGCTTGGGAGACTGAACGGGGCAGATTGTCCAGGACGGCCTCATTGAACCGGGCCGCGTCGTCGTCGCGGGCCGCCAGCGAGTCACGCTCGGTCGCCAGCGCCTGGTCGAGCATCTGCCGGGCCCGGGTCACCGCCCCGTCCAGGTTTCCCCGGCGCAGGGCGTCGCGGCGCAGGCGGCGGGCCCGGTCACGCAGCGAGTCCAGACCGCGGCCGTCCCGGGGGCCGCGCCGGATCAGGTCACGCAACGCGTCCCGCAGGCTGTCGCCGGCGAGGACCCGCTCCCCCATCTCGTCGACGGCGGCCCGCACGTCATAGGGCGGCGCGAGCGGATCGGGCCCGTCCCGCCAGGCCCCATACCGAAAGACGTTGCCGCTCACAGCGAAACCCCGGCGGCGCAAGGGAAGGAGACAGCGCGGGAGAGGGAGGGAAGGTCGGGCATCAGCGGCTCAGCTTCCGTAGATGGTGCGGCCGTCGTCGGTCAGCTCCTTGGCCAGGCGGCGGGTCAGGTGCAGGCCCTCCAGCGCGAACTCGATCCCCGAAGCCGCCTGCCCCGGGCTCGGCGCGTCGCCGAGATCGAGCCGGTCGAGGACCTTGGCCAGGCCCGGCACGGTCCCGATCTGCCCGAGCAGCTCCTCGGCGCTGACCAGGTCGCCGGTCTGGATGATGGCCCCTTCGGCGACGAGGTCGGTGAACCCGGACAGGTCGAGCCCGGACAGCCGGGCCCGGAACGTCTCCGCCGTGGCGACCCGCAGCAGATGGCCGAGAATCTCGGTCTCCCGCCCCTCCTCGCCGCTCTCGAACTCGACCTTGCCCCGCAGCGTGGACGTGACCGAGACGGTGTCGCAGATCCGGGCGACCGCCTCCCGCTCGCCGCGCAGCCCGGCCCGGCGCAGCGCCGACGCGGCGACGGTCTCGGCGGCGGCGATCGCGAACCGGGCCGACACGCCGGACCGGGCGTCGACCGACGGCGACTCCCGGACGCCGCGGGTGTAGCGGGCCAGGACCTCGACCAGGAAGTCGGGCAGCTGGGCGACGAGCGCCGCCTCCTGCTGGATGAGCGCGGTCTCCAGGGCGAGATCGACCGGGTAGTGGGTGCGGATCTCCGCCCCGAACCGGTCCTTGAGCGGTGTGATGATCCGGCCGCGGTTGGTGTAGTCCTCCGGGTTGGCCGAGGCCACCAGCAGCAGGTCGAGCGGC
This sequence comes from Actinoplanes sp. NPDC026670, assembly GCF_040638175.1. Lineage (NCBI taxonomy): Bacteria > Bacillati > Actinomycetota > Actinomycetes > Micromonosporales > Micromonosporaceae > Actinoplanes > Actinoplanes sp. NPDC026670. The sequence goes on along the minus strand of NZ_JBEZXU010000008.1, from coordinate 150,288 downwards.
AGCCGCAGCTGATAGCCGCGAACCTGGATGTCGCGCTCCTCGAGCACGTTGAGCAGCGACACCTGGATCCGCTCGGCGAGGTCGGGCAGCTCGTTGACCGCGAAGATGCCCCGGTTGGTGCGGGGCACGAGCCCGAAGTGGATGGTCTCCGGGTCGCCCAGGGCGCGCCCCTCGGCCACCTTGATCGGGTCGACGTCACCGATCAGGTCGCCCACGCTGGTGTCGGGGGTGGCGAGTTTCTCGCCATACCGCTCGGAACGGTGCAGCCAGGCGACGGGCAGCAGGTCGCCGGCTTCGGCGGCACGCCGGCGGGCGGCCGGGGTGAGCGGATGATACGGATGTTCGTGCAGCTCGGAGCCCTCGATGTAGGGCGTCCACTCGTCGAGGAGGCCGACGAGCGCACGGATGAGCCGGGTCTTGCCCTGCCCGCGCTCGCCGAGCAGCACCATGTCGTGGCCGGCGAGCAGCGCCCGCTCGACCTCGGGCAGCACGGTGTCCTCATATCCGACGATGCCGGGGAATCGTGGCTCACCACTGCCGAGCCGGGTCAGGAGGTTGTCGCGCAGCTCCTGCTTGACGGTGCGGAACTCGTGGCCGGTGGCACGCAGCTCACCCAGGGTGCGGGGCAGGTCGGCGGGCGGGACGGGTGTGATCGCGATAGGCGCCTCTGTCACCGCAAGAACGCTACCCCTCCCCTGTGACAAACCACGACTGTGCGGGCGGACACATCCAGGGCCGCGGGATTGGCTCTGGTCGCGGCTCCGGCCGCGCGGCACGCTTCCCGGCATGACGACAGACATTCTTCGGTACGCCGCATTCGCCCACGATCCAGCAGGAGGCAATCCCGCCGGTGTGGTGCTCGACGCAAGCGCCCTGGACGACGCCGCGATGCAGGCGATCGCGGCCGACGTCGGCTATTCGGAGACCGCGTTCGTGACGTCCCGTGACGGCGACCGGTTCCGGGTGCGCTATTTCAGCCCGCTGGCCGAGGTCCCGTTCTGTGGTCACGCCACGGTGGCGACGGCGGTGGCGCTGGGCCCGGGCGAGCACCTGTTCAGCACGAACGCGGGCGAGGTGCCGGTGCTCGTCGACGAGGCCGGGACGGCGACGCTGACCAGCGTGGACCCGCACGTGTCGGAGCTGGCCACGGACGATCTGGCGGCCCTGCTGGCGGCGCTGCGCTGGACCGGCGACGACCTGGACCCGGCTCTGCCGCCGAAGGTCGCCTACGCCGGCGCGTACCACCCGGTCATCGCCGTGACCAGCCGGGAGCGGCTCGCGGACCTGGACTACGACGTGCCGGCGCTGACGGCGCTGATGACCGGTCGTGGCTGGACCACGGTGCAGCTGGTGTTCCGGGCCGGCGCGGACGAGTTCGACGTGCGGAACCCGTTCCCGGTCGGCGGCGTCTACGAGGACCCGGCGACCGGCGCGGCGGCCGCGGCGTTCGGCGGCTACCTGCGGGAGCTGGGCCTGGCTGGCGGCGCCGCGACGATCGCGCTGCGGCAGGGCGACGACATGGGACGGCCGAGCCGCATCACCGTCCGCCTGGACCCGGAGATCAAGGGGGTACGGGTCAGCGGCGCGGCCGTCCCGATGGTCAGCTGATCCGGGCGGTCAGGAACGACGCCCCGGGCTGGACGCCGACGACCGTCCCCGACGGGTACCGCAGGGTGTGGTCGCGGTCGGTGGAGATCAGCACGACGCCGATCCGGTGCCCGGCCGCGAACACGTGGTCGGTGCTCTGCAGCTCGAACCGGAACGTGTACGCCGTCCCGGCGGTGACCGGTGTGGTCCGCGACGGCGAGATCCGGTTGCGCACGTCGAGCCAGCCCCGGGTGACGACCTCGTAGTCGGACGGCGCCGTCACGTACTCCCGTCTGGCGAAGCATCCGGGGTCGCCGTCGATGCCGGGCCCGACGCAGTCCTGTTCGGCGAGGGTCCGGGTCCGCACGAACCGGTCGGCGGTCCCGTAGTCGACGAGCAGCGCGGTCAGGTACGGCGAGTCACCGGCCAGGTCGGCGCGGATGCTGACCTCGGGTGTCCCGGAGAGCCGGACGTCCTTCGCCAGCGGCGCGGTGAGGTGCGCGAACCGGTTCGGGTCGGTGACGTCAGGCGCGGCGGCGAGCGATTCGGCGGTACGCGACGTGTCGTCCACGAAGGTCTGCCGCGGCCCGCTGCCGAGGCGCAGGGTGGTCTCCCGGCCGGTGAGCGGCCAGGATCGCGAGGTCACCCACTGGTTGGGCGCGACCTCGACGTCGGCGACGGGTTCCCGCATGATCCCGGTGTCGATCTTGTACAGCCACTGGTCGAACCACCGGTGCAGGGTGTCCAGCCACTCGGCGCGGCGGATGTTGAACGGGTCGGTGTGCCCGGCCTGGTGCAGCCAGATCTTGCGGGGCACGTGGTTGCGCCCGAGCGCGTCCCACCACTGCCCGGCGTGCAGGGTCCGCACGTTGAAGTCGTGCAGCCCGTGCACGAGAAGCACACTGGCCCGCACCCGATCGGCGTCGTTCAGGTAGTTCCGCTCGTCCCAGTACCGGCTGTAGTCGCCGGTCTCCCGGTCCTGTTCCCGTTCCAGCCGGGCCATCTCGCCGGCGCAGACCTCGGGGGAGGACCGGGTCAGCACCGCCTTGGCCAGGATGTCGGTGTCCTCGCCCTGGAATCCGCCCGGCGCGACGACTCCGCCGTTGGCCCGGTAGTAGTCGTACCAGCTGGAGATCGCGGCGATCGGGACGATCGTCTCCAGGCCGCGGACCCCGGTGGCGGCGACCGCGTTCGGCAGGGTGCCGTTGTAGGAGACGCCGATCATGCCGGTCCGCCCGGTGCTCCAGCCCGCGCGCACCGGCGCGCCGGTGGCGTCGAAGCCGGGCGCCCGCCCGTTCAGCCAGTCGACCACGGCTTTCATGCCGAGGGTCTCGTTGCGGCCGCCGGAGGTGGGGCAGCCGTCCGAGCCGCCGCTGCCGAGGCTGTCGGCGAAGATCACCGCGTAGCCGCGCGGCACGAAGTAGTTGTCCAGGTAGCCGGCGAAGGTGATGGTCTCGGCGCGGTTCGCGCTCAGGAGGGCCGAGACGCTTCCGTCACGGTCGACGTCGTCGTGGTTCGGGATGTCGTTGAGGCCCGCGTAGTACGGGCTGGCCTGGAAGATCACCGGTACCTTGCGGGTGGTGTCGGGCCGGATGATCCGGACGGCGACCCGGTCGGGCCGGCCGTCGAAGTCGCTGTCCACCGGGGTCTGCACCCAGACCTGCTCCCGGATGGCGGCGGCGTAGTCGTGGACCGGCTGGGTTCCGGTCGCGGCGTGGGCCGGGGCGGCGGCGGTGGCCGCGGACCCGGCGAGAACCATGAGGACGGTGAGGCTCCTGGCGAGCAGTCGCATCGGCACACCATATCGTCACCCGTGAATATCAGAGGATGGGCGGATGAGCGCCACACTTATCGCCCGGCAACTCGCGGCGGGACACGGGGACCGCACCCTCTTCACCGACCTCGACCTGGTCGTCGCGCCCGGCGATGTGATCGGCCTGGTCGGGGTGAACGGCGCGGGCAAGACGACGCTGCTGCGTACCCTCGCCGGGTTGATCCCCACGGAGAGCGGGAGCGTCGCGCTGAGCCCGCCCACCGCCAACGTCGGATATCTCCCGCAGGAGCGGGAGCGCCGGCCGGGCGAGAGCGTGCGCGACTTCCTCGGCCGCCGCACCGGCGTCACCGCGGCGCAGGAGGCGATGGACACGGCCGCCGACGAGCTGGGCCGGGAGCTGCCGGGCGCCGACGACCGCTATGCGGCGGCGCTGGACAAGTGGCTCGACCTGGGCGGCGCCGACCTGGAGGAGCGGATCGCCGAGGCCGACCTCGGGTTCGATCTGGACCTGCCGATGACCGCCCTGTCCGGCGGTCAGGCGGCCCGGGCCGGGATGGCGTCGCTGCTGCTCAGCCGCTACGACATCTATCTGCTCGACGAGCCGACGAACGATCTCGACCTGGACGGGCTGGCCCGGCTGGAGGCGTTCGTGTCCGGGCTGCGCGCGGGCGCGGTGCTGGTCAGCCACGACCGCGAGTTCCTCACCCGGACCGTCACCAAGGTCCTCGAACTCGACCTGGCGCAGAACCAGGTCAACCTGTTCGGCGGCGGCTACGAGTCCTATCTCGAGGAACGTGACCGGGCCCGCCGGCACGCCCGCGAGGAGTTCGAGGAGTACGCCGACAAGAAGGAGGACCTGCTCGAACGGGCCCGGATGCAGCGTGGCTGGGCCGACAAGGGGGTGCGCAACGCCCGTCGCAAGGCCACCGACAACGACAAGAACATCAAGGCGTTCCGGGCCGACTCCAGCGAGAAGCAGGCCGCCAAGGCCCGGCAGACCGAGCGGATGCTGGAGCGCCTGGAGGTGGTCGAGGAGCCCCGCAAGGAGTGGGAGCTGCGGATGGAGATCGCCACCGCGCCCCGGGCCGGCGCGGTCGTGGCCACCCTGCGGGACGCGGTGGTCCGCCGTGGCGACTTCACGCTCGGCCCGGTGACGCTGCAGATCGACTGGGCTGACCGGGTGGCGATCACCGGCGCCAACGGGTCGGGCAAGTCCACTCTGCTGGCCGCCCTGCTCGGCCGGATCCCCCTCGAATCGGGCACGCAGCATCTGGGGCCGGGCGTGGTGGTCGGCGAGGTCGACCAGGCGCGCGGCCTGTTCCTCGGCGGCGAGCCGCTGGCCCGGGCGTTCGGCGCCGCGGTGCCGGACTGGCCGGACGCCGACGTGCGCACGCTGCTGGCGAAGTTCGGCCTGCGGTCGGCGCACGTGCTGCGCCCGGCGGTCACCCTCTCCCCCGGCGAGCGGACCCGGGCCGCGCTGGCCCTGCTCCAGGCGCGCGGTGTGAACCTGCTGGTCCTCGACGAGCCGACCAACCACCTGGACCTGGCGGCCATCGAGCAGCTGGAGTCGGCGCTGGCGTCCTACACCGGCACGTTGCTGCTGGTCACCCACGACCGGCGGATGCTGGAGGCGGTCGCCACCGGCCGGCGCCTCCAGGTCGGCGGCGGCCGGGTCAGCGGCTGACCGCGAGCTTGCCGGCCGCGGTGCGGGCGGCGGCCTCCAGATCGGCTGTCCTCGGGTCGGCCTCGGTCATCAACATGACGGTGACCTGGGCCTTCCCGGCCGCGGCGGCCAGCAGACGGCCCTTCACGGTCAGACTCATGGTGGGCACGGTCATCACGAAACTCACGGCCGCCGAGGCGTCACCGATCTTAGGAGCCTTGGGGTACGGGGTGAGCGCGAACCTGAGCTCCATCGGCAGTTCCCCCGCGGCCCTGGTGAACGACGTGCACCCGGGCAGCACCCCGGCGATCTTGGCGACCGTGGCCCGCGCCGCGGCGGCCCCGGGCTCGGCCAGGGTCTCGATCAGCAGTTCCTCGTCACCGGGCCCGCGCACGTACTCGCGGTACACCGTCCCGGCCGGCACCCGGGCGCCCGTGCCGCACGCCGCGATCTCGGACGGGATCCGGGCGAACAGGTCGTCGGCCGGGCTCGTCTGCGGCTTGAACCCGGTGGGCAGGTCACCGGCGGCCAGCAGGAGCGCGGTCAGCCGTTCGCCGGCCGGCTCGTCGGGTGGCGGTGGCGGCAGCACCGTCGCCGCCACCGGCCGGGACGGCTCACCGGGCTGGGCGGCCAGCGCGGCGGCGGGCAGGGTGAGCACGGCGGCGAGAGTGGTGGCCGTCAGCGCGATCATTCGGGGCACGGCTCACGCTAACGCCGTAAATGACACGTTCAGGACAAAACCCCAGATTTACCCAGCAGTGGTGAACGGGCTGCTCAGCGGGCCCTCGTTGGCCGACCTGTCGAGGCCGCTGACGCAGTAGGTGGCCGGGCCCGCCGGCGGCTTGAGATCGACCACGGGACTGCCCGCCCGGCCCGTCGCGACCAGGGACGCGGCGCCCTTCGCCGTACGGTAGAGGGCCCAGCTCGTGCCACCGCCGTCCGCGACCGTCAGGGTGACCACGCCCGCATCGGACCTGGTCGCCGCGGTGATCCGGGGCGCCGCCGGCGCGGCGGCCGGGAGCCGCGCGATCCGCGGGAGCAACGCCGGCGCCGCGTAGTGCTTCGCCCGGTACCGGGTGGCCGCCCCCAGCTTGTCGTCGCGGACCGAGGCGGCGCTGTAGTGGACCTGGCCCTGCACACCGAACTTGTCGTTCAGCGCCATCTGCCGGTCGAGCTCGGCCGGATCACTCCAGTCGCCCTTCTCCCCGACCCGGTAGTCGGCCATCCCGATGTAAAGCTGCACCCCGGTGCCCTTGACCGTTTTCGACCACCAGGGCAGCACCTTCGCGTAGTCGGCCTTGTCGAACCCGATCGTCCAGTACAGCTGCGGGACGATGTAGTCGAGCCAGCCCTCACGGACCCAGGTGCGGGTGTCGGCGTAGATGGCGCTGTAGCTCTCCAGGCCGTTGGTGTCCGAGCCCTCGCCGCCGTTGCGCCAGATCCCGAACGGGCTGATCCCGAACTTGACCCACGGCTTGACCTCGGCGATCCGCTGTCTCATCTCGCGGACCAGGGTGTTCACGTTGTCCCGCCGCCAGTCGGCGCGACTCCGCCCGCCGCCGTACTTCGCGAACGACGCGTCGTCCGGGAAGTCCTGGCCCTTGCCGTCGCCGGGGTACGGGTAGAAGAAGTCGTCGAAGTGGACGCCGTCGACGTCGTACCTCGCGACCGCCTCCAGCATCGCGTCCTCGACGAACTTCCGCGCCTCCGGATTGCCCGGGTCGTAGTAGAAGCGGCCCTTCGCGCCCGACGGGTGCGCGATCCGCCACTCCGGGTGCACCACCAGCGGATGGTTCGCCGGCAGCTTCGACAGGTCGGTGCCGGCCCCGTCCGGCGCGAACTGGGTGCCCCGGTACGGGTTGAACCAGGCGTGGAACTCCAGGTTGCGCTTGTGGGCCTCGTCGACCATGAACGCCATCGGATCCCAGCCCGGATCCGCGCCGTCGAGCCGGCCGGTCAGCCAGTTCGACCACGGGGCGTAGTCGGACTTCCAGAACGCGTCGCCGCTCGGGCGCACGTGCACGAAGATCGCATTGTGGTTCTGCGCGACGGCCAGGTCCAGCCACCGCAGGTACTCCGAGCGGACCTGCTCCTGCGGCAGCCCCGGCCGGCTCGGCCAGTCGATGTTGTAGACCGTGGTGAGCCACATGCCACGCAGCTCCCGGGGCGCCGACACCGGCGTCGCTCCGCACAGCCCGGTCACCGTCTGGGTGGGCGCGTCGGCCACCGCCACGGTGTCCCCGGCCCGGGACGGCGGGTCGTAGAACGCGGCCCGGACCAGGCCGATCCCGAGCACCGCCGCCGTGAACAGGACAGCCGACAGCAGCATGGCCACCCGGACCGGGGGCCTGCGGAGCAGGCTCACAGCACCGACCGGTAGATCTCCAGGGTGTCCCCGGCTATCCGCGCCCAGCTGAACCTCTCCACCGCCCGGCGGCGGCCGGCCTTGCCCATCCGCTCGGCGAGCTGCGGGTCGTTGAGCACCCGGGTCAGGGTGGCGGCCAGGTCGGCGACGAACTTCTCCGGGTCGACGGGCGTGCCCGTACCGTCCTGGAGCTGGTCGATCGGGACCAGCAGGCCGGTCTCGCCGTCGGCGACCACCTCAGGGATGCCGCCGGTCGCGGTGGCGACCACCGCGGTCTCGCAGGCCATCGCCTCCAGGTTGACGATGCCCATCGGCTCGTAGATCGACGGGCAGACGAAGACCGTGGCGTGCGTGAGGACCTGGATGACCTCCTGTTTCGGCAGCATCTCCTGCACCCAGATCACGCCCGAGCGGGTCTTTTGAAGATCCGCCGCCAGCGTCGCCACCTCAGCCGCGATCTCCGGGGTGTCCGGAGCTCCGGCGAGAAGGATGATCTGGGCATCGGCCGGCAGATCGTGGCAGGCCCGCATCAGGTAAGGCAGGCCTTTCTGCCGGGTGATCCGGCCGACGAACACCACGCTCGGCCGGTTGCGGTCGATGCCCAGCCGGTCGACCACGTCGGTGCCGTGATCGGGCTGGTAGAGCTCGGTGTCGATGCCGTTGTAGACGACCTGGATCCGGTCCGGGTCGACCGACGGGTACGCCCGCAGCACGTCACGCCGCATCCCGCCGGAGACCGCGATGATCGCGTCGGCGTTCTCGATCGCGGTCCGCTCGCAGAACGAGGAGAGCGCGTAACCACCGCCGAGCTGCTCCGCCTTCCACGGGCGCAGCGGCTCCAGGCTGTGCGTGGTCACCACGTGCGGGACGCCGTGCAGCAGTTTCGCGGTGTGGCCGGCGAAATTGGCATACCAGGTGTGACTGTGCACCACGTCGGCGCCGGCACAGCCCTGGGCGATCGCCAGGTTGACCCCCATGGTGCGCAGCGCGGCGTTGGCCTGGGCCAGCTCGGCCGGCTCCGGGTACGCCGTGACGCCCGGCTCGTCCCTCGGCGCGCCGAAGCAGTGCACCCGCACGTCGGCGAGATCGCGCAGGTCACGGGCCAGATACTCGAGGTGGACCCCGGCGCCGCCGTAGACCTCCGGCGGGTACTCGCGGGTGATCAGGTCGGCGCGCAGTCGGGAGTCCGTCACGCTTGGAGCTTAGCCGCCCCCTCAGGTCGGCCGCCGACGGTGACGATGGGTGCGGGCGTGAGACGGCTCGACTACTGGCTGTGGCCCGGCTTCCTGCTCGGCGGGGTGGCGGTGACCCTCGGCGCCCTGCTGCTGCCCCAGCCGGGCAGCGAGTGGGCGCTGGCCGGCGTGGAGGCGTGCGCCGGGCTGGCCGTCCTGGCCGGGATCCGCCTGCGCCGGCCGGCGAACGCGCTCTTCTGGAAACTGCTGGCGGGCGGGCTGTTCTGCTTCGCCCTGACCCATCTGGCCGGCCCGCGCGGCCCCGGCCCGCTCCTCGACCAGCTCGCCCTCAGTTCGGCGTTCCTGCTGGTCACGGCGGCGATGGTGGTACGGGTACGGGTCTGCTCGCGGCCCGCTGACTGGGGGGCCAACCTGCTCGACGGGGCGATGGTGGTGCTCGGTGTCATGGCCGGCGCCTGGCCGATGGTGATCGGCCCGGTGCTCGCCGAACGCTGGCACCACCCGACCCCGGCCGCGGTGTTCGGCTTCTACACGATCCTCACCCTGCTGCGCCTCGCGGCCGCGGCCGTGCTGCTGCTGGCCGGCAACCCGCGCAACCGGGCCCACCAGCTGATCGCGGCGAGCACGTTCCTGCTGTTCGCCGCGGATGCCGCGTACGCCGCCTCGGACCGGCCGCCGGCCGTCTGGCACATCGTGGCCTGGATGACCGGCCACCTGATGATCGGCGCGGCCGCCCTGCACCCGTCGATGGCACGGGCCGAGCGGGGCGCCGACCCGGAGACGCTGTCCCGGACCCGGCTCGGCCTGTTCGCCGTGCTGATCGCGTTCTACCCGCTGATGACCGGCCTGAACGCGCTGCCCCGGATGGCCGGGCCGGGGCCGGGGCAGCCGCCGGCGGGCGAGGACGGCCTGCACATGTTCGTGCTGCCGATGCTGATCGGGGCCGGCGTCAGCGTGCTGCTGGTGCTGCGGATGGGCATGCTCGGCAACCTGGCCCAGCGCCGGGCGAGGGCGCTGGACGCCGCGCTGCGCGAGCAGGAGGCGCTGCGGGCCGAGCTGGAGCACCGGGCCACCCACGACCCGCTGACCGGCCTCGGCAACCGGGCCGCGCTCACCGAGGCCCTCACCGTCGCCGTCGGCCGGCCCGCCGGTGACCGCGGCTGGCTGCTGCTGCTCGACCTGGACGGGTTCAAGGAGGTCAACGACACCCTGGGCCATCCGGTCGGCGACGAGCTGCTGGTCGCGCTGGGCGGCGCGTTCCGGCGGATCGCCGCGGACGGCCAGGTGGCCCGGCTCGGCGGCGACGAGTTCGCGGTCATCGTCCCCGGCGACGCGATCGGCGTCGCGGACCGGCTGCTGCGGGCGGCCGCCGTCGAGCACCTGCTCGGCGGCACGGTGGTCCGGGTGTCGGCCAGCATCGGCGTGCTCGCGCTCGACGACGTGGACAGCTGCGCCGGGGCGCTGCGCGACGCCGACGTGGCCCTCTACGCGGCGAAGGCGGCCGGCCGTGGTTGCCATCGGGTGCACGCTCCGGAAACCGACCGTCGTGGCAACCGAACCGCAACCGGCGTGGGGTGACATGGCGACGTGCCCATCCACCGCATCCCGGCCTGGCAGGTCACCCTCGCGGGTGGCGCCGCCGCCGTGCTCGCCGTGCACCTGCTGGGCGGCCCGTACGGCTGGCTGATCCTGCAGGCGGCCGGGACCGTGGTGCTGTTCCGGGCGGCCCGGCGGCACCGGTGTGGCTGGTGGCTGTTCAGCGCGGCGAGCGCGGCCGGGACCGCCGCGTCGCTCTGGTGGACCGTCCGGGGCGGCGTCCCGGCGACCATGCCGATGGAACTGACCCTGGCCGTCCAGTTCGCCCTGCACGCGGCGGCCACGCTCCAGTTCAGCCGCCCCCGCCGGCCCGGGGGCGCCGCCGAGGCCGCCGCCGTGGTCCTGGCGCTGGCGATGCTGGCCTGGTCGTTCATCGTCCTGCCCTACCTGGGCCAGCCCGGCTACCGGGTGGTCGACGACGCGCCGGCGATGCTCTACTCGGTCCTCGACCTGGCGATCCTGGCGACCGCGCTGCGCGCCGCGACCGGCTCCCGGCGGGTTCCCGGCCTGCTCGTCGCCGGCAGTGGCGCGGCCCTGATCGCCGCGCATCTCGTCTACATCGCGATCGCCGGCGGGGACGCCCGGCTGCTGCTGCCCGGCGGCGGGCCGCACCTGATCCTGCAACTCTGGTGGGTGCTGATCGTGGCGGCCGCCATGCACCCGCAGGCCGCCCAGGACCGGGCCGCCGACAAGTCACCCGGCCGGACCACCCTGATCGTCATGTACGCCGCCGCGGTGGCCAGCCCGGTGCTGCCGGCCGTCGCCAACCCCACCCCGGTGATCATCGTCCCGGGGCTGCTGACCGCCGCGCTGTGCGGGCTCCTGCTGCTGCGGATCGTGGTGCTGGCCCGGCTCGCCGAACGCCGCGCCAAGCAGGCCCGGGCGGCCCTGGACGAGCAGGAGGTGCTCCAGCGGCGGCTCGCCCACCGGGCCGGGCACGACGGCCTGACCGGGCTGGCCAACCGCGACCTGCTGCTCGACCATCTGGGCCGGGCGGTCGCCGGGGACCGGCCGTACGCGCTGATCCTCTGCGCGCTGGACGGGTTCAAGGAGATCAACGACACGTACGGCCACCACGTCGGCGACACCGTGCTGCGCCAGGTGGCCGGGCGGCTGCTGCTGTTCGCCCCCGAGGTGGAGCTGGTGGCCCGGCTGGGCGGCGACGAGTTCGGGTTCCTGATCACCTCCGGGACCGACGCGGCGGCGCTGGCCGAGCGGGTGGTGACGGCGGTGTCGGCCGCGCCGTACGCCGTCGACGAGCGCCGCATCCACCTGACCGCGCGGGCCGGGCTGGCCGACGGGGCGCCGGGCAACGACGCCGTCCTCGGTGACGCCGATCTGGCGCTGCGCGCCGCCAAGCAGGCGGGCGGGGCCCGGACCGCCCGGTTCGACGAGTCGCTGCGGGCCGAGCAGTCCGAGCGCACCCGGATCGCCGCCGGGCTGCGCCAGGCGCTGGCCGACGGCACCCTGTTCATGCACTACCAGCCGGTCGTCGACACCGTCGCCGGCCGGACCGTCGCGGTGGAGGCGCTGATGCGCTGGCGGCGCGACGGCGAGCTGGTGCCGCCCGGGGTGTTCATCCCGGTCGCCGAGCAGACCGGGCTGATCGGGGCGATCGGGGCCCGGGCGCTGCGGCTGGCGTGCGCGCAGGCCGCCGTCTGGCACCGGGAGCACGGCCTCTACCTGACCGTCAACGTCTCCACCCACCAGCTGCGTGATCCCGGGTTCACCGCGTCGGTGCTGGCGACCCTGTCCGACACCGGGCTGCCCGCGGCGGCGCTGGTGCTGGAGATCACCGAATCGGTGCTGATCGACGCGGCGGACACGCCGGTGCTGGGTGAGCTGCGGGCGCACGGGATCCGGATCGCGATCGACGACTTCGGCACCGGGTACTCGTCGCTGGCGTACCTGCACGCCCTGCCGGTCGACATCCTGAAGATCGACCAGTCGTTCATCCGCCGGCACCAGGACCCGCCCCGCCCTCAGGACGTGAGCCTGACCAGGGCGATCCTGGAACTGGCCCGCAGCCAGGACCTGCTCGCGGTGGCCGAGGGTGTGGAGACGCCCGTTCAGGCCGGGCTGCTGCGCGACCTCGGGTGCCCGCTGGTGCAGGGTTACCACTACGGCCGTCCGGCCGATGCCGACACGATCGACACGCTGATCCGCGAGCATGCTTTGCACGCCGCCGCCTGACCGGTAAGAAGGTGGCAGCGCCAGCAAGATATTTCGAACCGCCCTTTCGGGTGGCGCGGGGGCGGCCGGAATATTAGCGTCCTCCCCATGGCAGTCAAGGTGCTTGCGATCGTTCTGGCTGGTGGAGAAGGCAAGCGCCTGATGCCCTTGACGGCTGACCGGGCCAAACCCGGTGTGCCGTTCGGCGGCATCTATCGCATGATCGACTTCGTGCTGTCCAACCTCGCCAACGCGGGGTACCTCAAGATCGTCGTGCTGACGCAGTACAAGTCGCACTCCCTCGACCGGCACATCTCCAAGACGTGGCGGATGTCGACGCTGCTCGGCAACTACGTCACCCCGGTGCCGGCCCAGCAGCGTCTCGGGCCCCGCTGGTTCGCCGGCTCGGCCGACGCGATCTACCAGAGCCTCAACCTGATCAACGACGAGTCGCCCGACTACGTGATCGTGTTCGGCGCCGACCACATCTACCGCATGGACCCGAAGCAGATGGTCAACGACCACATCGCCTCGGGCGCCGCGGTCACCGTCGCCGGGATCCGCCAGCCGCTGTCGCTCGCCGACCAGTTCGGCGTGATCGACGTCGCCGAGGACGGCAAGAAGATCAAGGCGTTCCGGGAGAAGCCGAAGGACGCGACCGGCCTGCCCGACTCCCCCGACGAGGTCTACGCGTCGATGGGCAACTACGTCTTCACCACCCGGGCATTGTGCGAGGCGGTCTCCGCCGACGCGCAGAACCCGGACAGCAAGCACGACATGGGCGGCAACATCATCCCGATGCTGGTGGAGAAGGGCGAGGCGAACGTCTACGACTTCCGCGACAACGAGCTGCCCGGCGCCACCGACCGGGACCGCGGCTACTGGCGCGACGTGGGGACGCTCGACTCGTTCTACGAGGCCCACATGGACCTGATCGCCACCCTGCCGATCTTCAACCTCTACAACCACGACTGGCCGATCTTCACCAACTACGGCTCGTGGCCGCCGGCCAAGTTCGTGCACGGCTACGACGACCGGCAGGGCCGCGCCATCGACTCGATGATCTCCCCCGGCGTGGTCGTCTCCGGCGCCCTGGTCGAGCGCTCGGTCATCTCGCCGAACGTGCGGGTCAACTCGTGGGCGCACGTGGACGGCGCGGTGATCATGGAGGGCGTCTCGGTCGGCCGCCGCGCGGTGATCCGCAACGCCATCATCGACAAGAACGTGGTGATCCCCGAGGGCGCCCAGATCGGCGTCGACCTCGACCGCGACCGCAAGCTCTACACGGTGAGCGACAACGGCGTGGTCGTGATCGGAAAGGGCCAGCGGGTAGAGCTCTGACCCCCGTGCCGACCCGCACCACACGTCCCACGCGAACCTCACGTGGCGCGACCGGGGCGGTGACCACCGTATACGCCCGGCGGGCGCGCTGTCGGGCGGGACTGTCGCATCGCTCGCGTGGTAGGGGACGGTGCCGGGCCGGTGCGGTCGGGGGCCGGTGGCCGTACGGCTAAAGGCGGTCCCGGAGGGTCTGGGACGGTGAGACGCCGAACCTGTCCCGGTAGGCGCCTGCGAAGCGGCCCAGATGGGTGAAACCCCAGCGGTAGGCGACCTCGCTCACGCTGGCCCGGCCCGGATCGGAGCGGGACAGCTCGGCGTGCACGCCGTCGAGGCGCTGACGGCGCAGGTAGGTGAGCGGTGGCATGCCGACGTGCTGGCGGAACGACTCCTGGAGGACGCGGACGCCGACGCCGGCCAGCGCGGCCAGGTCGTGGATGGTCCACTGCCGCCACGGTTCGGCGTTCATCGCGTCGAGGGCCCGTTTCACCGTGCGCGGCCGGTGCGGGCCCTGCAGGCCGGCGGGCTCCTCGCCGTAGGGGTGCTCGACGGTCAGGGCCAGGCCGCTGACCACCATGTCGCGCCAGCGGGCGGCCATCCGGGGGCGGCTGGCCAGCGCGTCCGGGCCGCGCAGCTCGTTGAGCAGCAGGCGGGTCAGGGCGGCCCAGGTCCGGCCGGGGCCGTCGACCAGGTCGAAGCTCGCGCCGAGCGGCAGCGGGGAGACCACCCGGTGGTCGAGGGCGGCGTCCACCTCGCGTTCCAGGGCGGCGCGGTCGACCTTGACGCTCAACAGCCGGCAGGTGCCGGGCCAGTCGAGCTCGATGTCGCCGGTCGGGCGGTAGACGACCGCGCGGGTGGCGTCGGCCTGGACCACCGTGCCGCGATGGCGGGACCGGACCGCGCCGCTGAGCGGGACCAGCACGTGATAGGCCGTCTCCAGCGCCCCGACGGTGATCCGGATGTCGGTCCCGTACCGCACCTCGCCGAGGGTGATCGGGCCGATGGTGACCACGTCGGCGGAGAACTGCATCCGGCCGGGGTCACCGACCGGATCGATCCGCAGTGGTGCGTAGTACAGCTTGCGGCAGAACTCCCGGGCCTCGTCCATGTCGGAGGTGCGCAGGCCGACATGGACCGGGACGTCCGCGCCCGGCGATGCCGGGCCCGGGAGCCGACCGCCTGCCATGGCGTCCAGACTAGACCGCCACGGGCGTCCTTCCAGGGACCAGATTGGCCGGCCAGGTGACCTCGGCGACCGCCCCACCAACGACTTCGACCTGCGTGTACGGCGTTTCGTCGTCCTGCCAGACCGTGTAGCGGCCCTCCGGAAGACTGTCGATGACCACGCAGAAGGTGACACCCGACCGGACGTACCTGGCGCGGACCGCCGCGTGGGTCCGGTGCCCGCTGTCACCGACCGGGGACACCTCGATCTCGTGGCCGTGCAGGGTGGCCGGCGTGTGGATGATCAGCGCGCCGATCGTGCCGCCGATGTTCAGCATCACCGTGCCCTGGCCGGAGGGGGCGTAGGTGTGGTGGTGATGGTGGTGGTCGCCGTGTCCGAGGCTCATGCCGTACTCCCTCGTGGTTCTCGTCAGGACGGGTTGTTGAAGCCGTCGAACGGGGTGGGCAGGAAGGGGAACTTCTTGAGCAGCGAGGCGCTCACGTCCTTGATGCTCAGGCCCTGCTCGACCAGCCCGGACGCGGCGTCCGCCGTGAAGTCCTTGTTGACCAGCGGCAGGGTCGCGCCGGCGACCGCCTTGATCGAGATGGAGACCACGTCGTCGGCGATCCGGCGGCCGTTCGGGAAGCCGGCGATGTCGCCTCCGACGACACCGAAGGCGTTCTCCTTCTTGGCCGGCGGGATGGCCGTGTTCAGGCGCAGCATGTCCGCCTGGACCGTGCCGGTGTTGTTCTGGAAGCCCTCGATGATGCCGTCCGGGATACCGGTCAGCAGGATCGCCAGCAGGTCGGCACGGGCGCCCTTGGTCTTGTTGAACGCGGCCAGGTTGTCGAAGAGGCCCGGGTAGAGCACCGGCAGGAGCGCTCCCAACTCGGGCGTGGAGACGAACTCGGCGAACCGCTTGTCCTCGCTCGGCGGGAGGCTGTTCCACTTGTCCTTCTGCGCCATCGGCACGATGACCTCGTTGAACAGCGGATTGCCCAGACGCGAGACCTGCACCTGCGGGCCGACCACGACGTCACCGGCGCCCTTGTCGCCACGCACCTCGACCTGGCGGCGGCTGGCCGACGTCCACACGCCGATCACGGCGCCGGCGTCCTTGGCCCGGACCCGCTTCTTGCCGTCGCGGCGGACCATGTCCAGCGGGATCTGGATGGCGATGCTGTGCACGTTGGTCTTGTCGGTGGCGTTGACCGCCTTGCCGGCGTAGTTGAACAGCTGCTGGCCGACCAGGTGCTTGTCCTGGAACGGGCGCAGCGTGCCGAGGTCGAAGATCGAGCCCAGGTCCACGAAGAAGGCGTCGGCGCGCTGGCCGGCGAAGACCTTCTCCCGGCTCTTCAGCTTGTGGACGGCGTCCTCGGCGAGCTTCGCGTAGTCCGGGATCGAGATCTTGCCGACGTTGCACGGCGGGCACGGCAGCTTGCTGGCCAGGACCGTGCTCTTGCCGTGGCTGTCGACCTTCGTCACCGAGAAGAACTGCCGGCGGTTCCAGTTCTCGTCGTCGAGCGACTTGATCTGGCCGGTGTTGTACAGGAACGTCTTGTCGTTGCGCAGCTCGGTACGGAACCGGAACTGGTAGGTGATGTCCGGGCGGGCGTCACCGTTCGCGTCGATGTGGATCTCGTAGAGCACGTCGTCGCCGAACTCGAAGAAGTTCGGGCCACTCGACGGGAGCTGGAGCGGCACGTAGTTGGCGATGATCGTGACGGTGTCCGGGTCGTCGGGGCTGACGAACGCGTACAGGTCGGAGCTGTCGGCAACCGGGTCCTTGCTGATCTCCGGCGCTTCACGATGGGAAGACATGTTCGGGGGGATCTCCTGTCGGGAACGTTAGGTCGAAACGTCGGAAGTCAGCGGCCGGCTGCTTTGAGCAGGCTGGCCACGAGCTTCTTGTCGGTGATCGTCTTGACCTTCTCACCGGAGAAGACGTCGATCGTGCCCTTCTTGACGTCGCGCAGCGAGATCACGAGCGGGGCGCCGTCGTCATCGCTTTCCGACGTTCCGGCGAGGCTCAGCCCGGCTACACCGGCAGCGGAGACGCCCACACCTGTCGCGGCCAGAGCCAGCACGCGGCGGCGGGACAGCCACGAGGTGCGGCCCGGTGCGCGGTAACGAACACGACTCATGCTTGGCCTTTCGTCGTTGGGGGGGCCTGACAGGCAATGCATCGTCGACGCCCGTCAGTACGAGATCCAGATGCCGGCGGTTCAACAGAAAATTCAGGGAACTCTCAACGAGTTCCGCGCCGGCGCAGCCGGGAAAGGCCCGCACCGCCCGCGACCAGCGCGGCGACGGCCAGAGCGCCGACGATCAACCAGTGACCGAGATCGATCATTCCGTCGTCGGCCGTCGTCACTCCGGCGGCGAGTTCGGGCGTGATCGACGGCGCCGGCTCCTCGGCCGGCTCCGGCTCCTCGGTGGGTGGCGGGGTGGGTGCCGCTGACGTCTTCTGCACGGCCGGTGTGACGGTCTTCTTCACTTCCGGAGCCGGGAACACCAGATCCGAGCAGGAGTAGTAGGTGTCCGGCGTGCTGGACGTCTCCCAGACCACGTAGAGGATGTGCCGCCCGGCCCGTTTCGGCAGGGTCACCTTCATCCGGTACGACCCGTCGGTCAGTGGCGGATCCTTGATCTCGGTGAGCGGGTCGCCGAGGTCGTTCCAGGTGAGCTTCTTCGACGGGTCGTACCCCGGCCGGGTGATGAAGATCCGGAACGAGCCCTGGTGCGGGATGGTCCCCCGGTAGGTGATCTTCAGGTTCTGCCCGGACTTGACAGGCGTCGACGGGAAGTCGTCACGGGCCAGGTCGAGCCCCCGGTAGAGGTCGATGCCGGCGCTGCACAACTTCCCGTCCGGCACCCGGGTGCGATCGTCCTGCACGTTGGCGAGGCGCAGGTTGTCGTAGGCGCCGAGGAACCCGCTGGTCGCCTTGAGGGCGGCCTTGCAGGCCGCGGCGTCACGCTGGACGCCGTTGCCGGCGCACGCGGCGCTGCGGCTGATCGGCGTCATCGGCGCGCCGTGGGCACTCGCGGGCGACGGCGCGGCAGGGACGGTGGCCACCGCGACCAGGGCGGCGGCGGCTATGCGGCGGACAAACATGAGATCTCCCGGGTACGGCTGGGTGGAGCCACCCGGGGGTACGGAGTTCAGGCACCGCTCGTTCACCGGCCATCGACCTGTGATTGCATGGCCGAGTCAGTAAGAAACCAGGAGGATTCATGCACAAGCCCGATGTCGGCCCCATCCCGGATGCCCCGGCCAGCGAGCTGCTGATCGAGGACATCGTTCAGGGCGAGGGCCAGGAGGCCAAGGCCGGCGACTTCGTCAGCGTCCACTACGTGGGTGTCGCCCAGTCCACGGGCAAGGAGTTCGACGCCTCCTACAACCGGGGCGAGCCGTTCGGTTTCCGGGTGGCCGGCCAGCAGGTCATCGCCGGCTGGGACCAGGGTGTCGCCGGGATGAAGGTCGGCGGACGCCGCAAGCTGGTCATCCCGCCGGAGCTGGGTTACGGCTCGCGCGGCGCGGCCGGCGCGATCAAGCCGAACGAGACCCTCGTCTTCGTGGTGGACCTGCTCCAGGTCCACTGAGGCGCCCACTGCCGGCGCGCACGGCGGCCGCGTCCTCCAGGAGGAAACGCGGCCGCCGAGAGCGAACCGATGGAAGCGTCGAGATGGCTGGGGGTGTCAGCCGAGCGGAGCTGAGCCGGCGGGTGGCTGCCCGGCCGGGGCACCCGCCTCAGGCCGTTCGGTGGACTCGTCGCGCGGACCCGGCCGGCGGTCCCCCTCTCCCGCCTCGCGAGCGGGGCGGGCACCGGTCCGGCCGGACACCGGAGCGCCGTCGTCGACCGGTTCGCCGATCGGGTTCACGCCTGCCTCCGCAGGTCGGCGCACTCCTTCTCGTCCGGCAGCAGCGGCCGGAACTTGATCTGCCACTTCTTGCCGGCCGACTCCCACTGGGTCCGCTCGTTGCCCTTCGCCGCCAGCGCGAGCACCTCGTCCTTCGCCGCGCCCTCCACGGTCAGGCAGTTGATCTTCAGCTCCTGGTTGAGGAACGCGCCGGGCAGGTCGGCGGCCGGCCACTTGACCGGGGCGCCGCTCAGGCCGTCGCCGTTGTCCTGGTACGGCGAGGCCAGCACGGCGACCCGCTCCGCCTGGTAGGCCTTCGCCGCCGGGCTGGCCGCCTCGGCGAACAGGTCGTGCAGGGACTTGACGAAACCGGCGAGCTTGGTGCGGGCGGTCTTCTGCGCCGCGGTCAGCGAGGTGTCGTCGGGTCGGGCCTCACTCAGGGCCATCACCTCGACGGACTGTTCGCCACCGGCGGTGACGACACTGATCCTCGTGCTGGGGATGTCGGCGACTCCGGGCGTACCGAAATCGGCTCCGGACCGGACGCCCGCGGCGACCGCGTCGGCGGTCAGCTGCTTCACCTGGGCCTCGCTGAGTTTGATCTCCTGGAGGTTCGGCAGGGCCGGGCCGGGATAGATCAGCGTGACCGGGCCCTCGGTGACGGCGCGGCCGTCGGCGTAGACGCTGAACTGCGGGAGCCGGGAGGGGATGGTCTCGGCCGGGACGAAACCGCCGCGGTATTCGACACGCAGGACGATCGTCGTGGGATCGGCGGTGGTGCTCTCGGTGACCGGAGCGGCGGAGCCGGGGGCGCCGGCCTCACCGGCGACGCCGGGCCGCGCGCAGGCGCTCAGCAGCAGAAGGGGGACGGCGACGGCGGTCAGCAGACCGCGGTTGGTGGTCATGCCGGGTACGACGAGCCCGGTCCCGCCGGGGTTCCGGCTTTTGCTAAGAAACCACCCGGGCCCGGCGGCCCTGGACCTCGACCACGTCGCCCGGGTGCAGCTGCCGGCCGCGGCGCACGTCGACCTCGCCGTTGACCGTCACATCCCCGGAGGCGATGAGGATCTTGCCCTCGCCGCCGGTGTCGATGAGATCGGCGAGCTTGAGGAACTGGCCGAGCCGGATCATGTCGCCGTCGATGGGCACGTCACGCATGGGCTCATCATCCGTCACGAGATCTCCCGGAAATCTTCTGGGTCCGTCTTTGAACCATCGGGACCGGTGATCCGAACTACATGTCGTGAGGCATCTCGGGCTGGCCCGCCGTGCGGGCGTGATCACCGCTGTGACCGCTGTCGGCGTGCTGTTCGCCGGCGGCGCCGCCATGGCGGACGTGACGGTGAATCCGGCGACCGCGCCGCAGGGCAGTGGAGCGAATCTGAGCTTCCACGTGAAGAACGACTGCGCGTCTCCGGTCAACGAGGTGACACTGAGGATCCCGGCGGACACGCCGGTGGCCGAGGTGTACCCGCTGTCGGTGTCGGATTGGGCGCCGAAGATCACCTACCAGAAGCTGCAGGTACCACTCGACACCATCCACGGTGGCACCCCGGCGACCGAGGCCGCGTCGGCGATCACCTGGATCGCGGTCAACGGCGTCACCATCGCGCCGGGCGCCGCCGCCGACCTGACCGTGGCGATCGGCCCCATGCCGGCGCTGAGCACGATGCGGTTCACGGTCGAGCCGAAGACCGTCGACGGGAAGACCTGCCAGGCCATGCCCGCGACGATGGCGCTGACCCCGTCGAACGGTGGTCTGCCGGTGTCGCACCACGGCGACCCGCTCGCCACCGAGACGGACACCACGGCGGCCGACGACGCGCTGTTCGGCGCCCTCGTCTCCAACGCGCTGGACGACGGCCCGTCGTGGGTTTCGATCTCCGGCTGGATCGTGGCGGCGCTGGCTCTGCTCGGCGCCGGCTGGACGATGCTGCGCAACCGGCACCGGGCCGTCGAGGACGAGAAGCCGGTGGAGGACGAGAAGGAGCCGGCCGAGGAGGAGAAGGAACCGGTCGGCGCCGGCAGCAGCAAGTGGAGCTACAAGGGCGACTAGAGACTCCCAAGCAGGCCGGGCCTGCAATTTTGGGAAAACCTCACGCGGGTGGGCGTGAGGGAACGTCGTGGCGAGCGCGTGGGGCGCGGAACCACGACCGGCGGGTGGGGCCCGGGCAAGGCCCGTGATCCGCGCGCCGTACGGGCGGGACCTCAGGGTCCCGCCCGTACGGTCATACGGTGACGACCCGCTCGGTGCGCAGCGCGTCGATGATCTCCCGTTCCACCCGGCTCGACTCGTCGTGCGGGACCTGGCAGGTACCGGCCGCGAGGTGGCCGCCGCCGCCGTAACGCAGCATCACCTCGCCGATGTCCACCGGGGACGTGCGGTCCAGGATCGACTTGCCGCAGGCGAAGACGGTGTTGAGCTTCTGCCGGCCCCAGATGATGTGCACCGACACCCGGGACTCGGGGAACAGCGCGTACACCATGAACCGGTTGCCCGCCTCGATCACCTCCTCGTCGCGCAGGTCGACGACCACCACGTCGCCCTCCATGTGGCACACCCGGTGGAGCTGGTCGACGAACCGCTGCGAGCACTCGTGGAACAGCTCGGAGCGTTCCACCACGTCCGGCAGGGCGAGGATCTCGTTGACGTCGTTGTGCTCGATGCACGCGTCGATGAGCTGCATCATCAGCTGGTAGTTGGAGATCCGGAAGTTACGGAAGCGGCCCAGGCCGGTGCGGCTGTCCATCAGGAAGTTCAGCAGCGTCCAGCCGGTCGGGCTGAGGATGTCGGTGAGCGTGTAGTCGGCCGAGTCGGCCTGGTCCACGGCGCGCATCAGGTCGTCGGTGACCTTCGGGAACCGCTCCCGGCCACCGAAGTGCTCGTAGATCACCCGGGCCGCCGACGGGGCCTCCGCGTCGATGACGTGGTTGTCCAGGCCGCCGGTGTTGCGCAGGGTCTCCGAGTGGTGGTGGTCGAAGACCATGTTGGCGCGCGGGTCGTACGGCACGTTGGTGAGGATGTCCCGGTCGGAGATGTCCACGACGCCGTCCTGGACGTCCTTGGGGTGCACGAAGAGGATGTCGTCGATCATGTCGAGATGGCGCAGCAGTACGGCACACACGAGACCGTCGAAGTCGCTACGGGTCACGAGCCGGTACTTCACAGGGTCCCCCTCGGTTGCCAGACCTTTGAACCCAGTTTGCCACTTTTTTCGCAATGGTCCGGGCGCATCTGGGCTATGGACGTGTTCACCGCCACGTTGTCCCGCTTTGCAGGAAGCTGATGAACCCTCCGGGGGTTACCGGCCGTAAGGTTCAAACGGACGGTTACGACCCGGTCGGAGGACTCGCAGACCATGGACCACGCACCTCAGCTCATCCAGGAGCGCAGCGCCCCGCCAGCCACGCTGGTGATCTTCGGCGCGTCCGGCGACCTGACCCGCCGCAAGCTGCTGCCGGCGGTGGACAACCTGGCCCGGCACAGCCGGCTGCCCGACCAGTTCGCGCTGGTGGGTGTCGCGCGGACGCCGATGAGCGACGAGCAGTTCGCGGAGAGCGCGCTCGGCGGCCGCAGCCTCGCCGAGAAACGCCAGCTGGCCGGAGGCATCCGGTACGTGGCGGGCGGCTACGACGACCCCGACACCTACAAGCGCCTCGCCGAGACTCTCGACGAGCTGGACGCGGTCCGCGGCACCGCCGGTAACCGGCTGTTCTACCTGTCCACCCCGGCCGGCGCGTTCGAGCCGGTGATCAACGGGCTGGCCGGCGCCGGGCTCAACCAGGCACGGGAGGGCTCCTTCTCCCGGCTGGTGATCGAGAAGCCGTACGGGCGTGACCTGGCCACCGCCCGTGAGCTGGACGGCATCGTGCACAGCGCGTTCGACGAGAACCAGGTCTTCCGGATCGACCACTACCTGGGCAAGGACACCGTTCAGAACGTGCTGGCGCTGCGCTTCGCCAACTCGATCTTCCAGCCCATCTGGGACCGGTCCTGGGTCGACCACGTGCAGATCACCGTGGCCGAGACCCTCGGCGTCGGCACCCGGGGCGGCTTCTACGAGCACGCCGGCGCGATGCGCGACATCGTGCAGAACCACGTGCTCCAGGTCCTCGCGCTGGCCCTGATGGAGCCGCCCGCGTCGTTCGGCGGCGAGGGCCTGCGCAGTGAGAAGGTGAAACTGCTCCAGGCGATCCGGCTGCCCACCGACCGGGACATCGCCGACGCCGCGGTGCGCGGGCAGTACACCCGGGGCGGCACCCGCGAGGAGCTGATGGCCGGCTACCGCGAGGAGGTCGGCGTCGACCCGCTGTCGCGTACCGAGACGTATGCGGCGATGCGCCTCAACGTGGACAACTGGCGCTGGGCCGGGGTGCCCTTCTACGTGCGCACGGGCAAGCGCTTGCCGGCCCGGCTCACCGAGGTGGCGCTCCAGTTCCAGCGGCCGCCGCACCTGCCGATCCCGACCGATCAGCTCACCGGCCTGGAGGCCGACGCGCTGATCCTGCGGATTCAGCCCAACGAGGGCATCTCGCTGCGCTTCGGCGCCAAGGTGCCCGGCCACTCGTTCCGGGTGCGGACGGCGAGCATGGATTTCTCGTACGATCAGACGTTCGTCGAGGAGTCTCCGGAGGCGTACGAGCGGCTCCTGCTGGACGCGCTGATCGGTGACGCGTCGCTCTTCATCCGCAGTGACGAGGTGCAGCACAGCTGGCGGATCGTCGACCCGATCATCGAGCACTGGAACAAGGACACCTCGCCGATCCCGACGTATGAGGCCGCGTCCTGGGGCCCGACCGACGCCGACCGGCTGATCGGCCGCAACGGGCGCAAGTGGCGCAACGCGTCCTGAGTGGCGCAACCTGCGTGTGGTGACGGGCTCGCATAGGGTATTCATCGATCCCCAGCGAGCCCGTTCCACGTAAGGACACACGCATATGCAGGTCTCGGTCGCGCACCATCCACCGAACACGGCCGTGCTGGTCCTGCGCGGATCACTCGACATCGACACCGCGCCGGCGCTCAAGGCGAACCTGACCCGGCTCGTCGAGCGTCCCGCCCCGCGCGTCGTGGTGGACGTGTCAGGCCTCGACTTCTGTGACTCGATGGGCGTCGGTGTGCTGGTCACCGCGCACGGCCGGGCCGCGGAACGGGGCGGCTGGGTCCGTCTCGCCGCCCCGTCGGGCTTCCTGCGCCGGCTTTTCGACACCCTCGGGCTCAGCGATTACCTGCCGATGTTCCCGGACGTGGCGGCCGCCCTCAAAGAGGAGTGACCGACTTCAGCGCGGCCACCGCCGCGCCCCGGGCCCCGGCCATGTCCCGGTCGGGGACCAGCGCGAAGGTGGCGACCGCCTTCTGCTCGTCACGCAGGTCGGTGCTCTCCCGCACCGAGTTGAGGAACCACTGCCGGAAGTGCGGCGCCGCCTCGACCACGCCGCCGCCCAGGAAGTACGCCGACGGGTCGGTGAAGTTCGCCGCGATGGTGAACAGTTTGCCGATCGCCTTGGCCTGCTGCCCGAAGACGGCCAGCGCCATCGGGTCCTCCTTCTCGCCGTACCCGCGCAGCGCCTTGGCCGCCTTGGCGATCGGCTCGCCGGCGAGCGGGTGGTCCGGGAAGCGGGTCAGCCAGTACGGCAGCAGGTTGTTCTTGATGCCGGTGAGCGAGGCGATGCTCTCCACGTCGCCGGCGAACCCGCAGTTGCACATCGGGACCGGCTGGCCCTCCTCGAGGACCCCGTGCAGCGGGATCTGCACGTGCCCCAGCTCGCCGGCCATCCCGGCCGCGCCGCGGACCACGTGCCCGGCCTCGACCACGCCGCCGCCCAGGCCGGTGCCGACGATCGCGGAGACCGACGAGTTGGCCGGCGCCTCGGCCCCGAAGTGCTGGTGGTGCGCGTAGAGGGCGGCCGCGTTGCCGTCGTTGTTGTAGACCACCGGCATGCCGAGCCGGGTCTCCAGGGCGCCCCGGATGTCGAACCCGTGCCAGGACACCTGGTTGAAGTTGGTCGCGCCCTTCGACGAGATCACCCCGTGCGCGCTGGCCGGGCCCGGAGTGTCCAGCCCGACGGCACGGACCAGCGACAGCGGTGTCCTGGTCAGCTCCAGAATGTTGCCGAAGGCGTCGGCGAGGGCCTCGACGGCCGACTCGGGGCCTTCGAGCACCCGGCTCGGGTTCTCCACGAGGTCGCTGACGAGGAACTGCCCCGTCGCGTCGAGAACTGTGGCGTTGTTGCAGGTGCCGCCGTTGTCTAGCCCGACGACGACCCAGGAGGACGGGGTACGTACGGTTTCAGCCTGATCCACGGTCTTGAGACTAAGTCAGGGCATGGTTTCCGGTCACGGGTGCGCCCGGATTGCGGGTCCGTTAGTCACGGTTGCAGCCGTGCCTCGATCCGGCTCGCGGGCCGAACCGTCTGGCATGACAAAGCCGACCCGCCGTACCGTGCTCGCCGGTTCCGTCGCCACCGCCGCCCTCACCGTCACCGGCCTGGCCGTCGAGACGCCCGCCGCCGCCCAGGCCGCGCCCGCCCTCGACCTGGCCCGGACGCTGGGCGACGACCCGATCGCCCACCTGCTGCGCCGCGCCACCTTCGGCGCCACCCCGGAGTCGCTGGCCGAGGCCCGGCGGCTGGGTGTGAACGGCTGGCTGGACCGGCAGCTCGACCCGGCGCGGATCAGCGACACCCGGTGCGACGAGGTCGTCAAGCGGCTGCCGATGGCCGGCGCCGACCCGGTCACCGTGCGCGCGAAGCTGGCGAAGGACTCGTACGACGCGTTCAAGCAGCTCGGCCGGGCCGCCTTTGCGCGGGCCGCGTGGAGCGAGCGGCAGCTGTTCGAGCAGGCCGTCGCGTTCTGGGCGAACCACCTGCACGTGACCGCCCCGTCCAGCGGTGTCTGGGACACCCGTGCCGACTACGACACCACGGTCATCCGCAAGCACGCGCTCGGGAAGTTCGCCGACATGCTCAAGGCCAGCGCCCGGCACCCGGCCATGCTGACCTACCTGGACCAGCGTTCGTCGACCAAGGCGCACCCGAACGAGAACTACGCCCGTGAGCTGCTGGAGCTGCACACCGTCGGCGTCGGCCACCACTCCGAGCCCGACGTGCTGGCCGCGGCCCGCCTGCTCACCGGCATGACGGTCGGCAAGTCGTCGCGGGCGTACGTCTACGACGCCTCGCTGCACGCCACCGGCGCCGTCGACATCCTGGGTTTCCGGCACGCCAACGCCGCCGCCGACGGTGAGGCCGCCGCGTTCGCCTTCATCGACCACCTGGCCCGCCGCCCGGAGACCGCCGAGCGGATCGCCCGCAAGCTGTGCGTCCGGTTCGTCGCCGACACGGCCCCGGAGTCGCTGGTGGCCAAGCTGAAGAAGGTCTACCTGGACAACGACACCGCGATCGTGCCGGTGCTGCGGGCGCTGTTCCTGTCGCCGGAGTTCGCCGGCTCGGCCGGGCAGAAGGCGCGCACCCCGTTCGAGGACGCCGTCGCCACGGTGCGGGTGCTCGGCCTCGGCCCGGACGCTTCCGGGGTGAAGTCGCTCGACGCGCTCTACAACCACCTGGTCGAGGCCGGGAACGCGCCGTTCCGCTGGAGCACCCCGGACGGCTTCCCGGACGTGGCCGCCGCGTGGGCGTCGCCGTCGGCGTTCCTGATGCGCTGCAACCTGCACCTGAACCTGGCCGCCGGCTGGTACCCGAAGCAGCTGACCCGGCCCGCCGACCTGCTGAAGTCGCTGGTGCCGGTGCTGCCGGGCACGTACGGCGCGCTCGTCGACGCGATCGCGGTGCGGCTGATCGGGGCGAAACTGCCGGCCGGCCACACCGCCGCCGTGCTCAGTGTCGCCGGGAAGGTGCCGACCAGTCCTCTGACCGCCAAGGACAAGTCGCTGGCCGGCTCTGCGCCGTACCTCATCGCGCTTGTTCTTGACTCGCCGTCCTTCCAGCTGAGGTGACCGATGACCGCACCACTGCTCTGCTGTGACGAGAACGAGAAGGTACAGCTCACCCGCCGCGGGCTGCTCGGCCGCGGCCTGACCGTCGGCGCCGGGGCCGCGCTGGCCGGGCTGGCCGGGGAGACCCTGAGCACCAGCCTGGCCTTCGCCGCCGGAACCTACACCGGGGACACCCTGGTCGTGGTGTCGATGCGTGGCGGATTCGACGGCCTGTCGGCGTTCGCGCCGATCGGGGACGCCGACTACTTCAAGGCACGGCCGGGCATCGCGGTGCCGAAAGCCAAGGTGATCGCCGGGGACGGCGGCATGTTCGGCCTGCACCCGGCGCTGGCCCCGCTGCTGCCGCAGTGGAAGGCCGGCAAGCTGGCCGCCGTGCACGCGATCGGCCAGCCCGACCCGACCCGGTCGCACTTCGCGGCCATGGAGGCGATGGAGAACGCCGCGCCCGGCACCTCGATCCGCAGCGGCTGGCTGGACCGGATGCTCGGCCTGACCGGCGCGTCGGGGCCGCTGGCGGCGGTGTCGATGGGCGACGCGATGCCGGCCCGGCTGATGTCCGGCCCGGCGTCCGACGTGTCGATGCGGGGCCTGGACGAGTTCACCCTCACCGCCGACGGCAAGAGGCCGATGGCGGCGGCGCTGCGGGCGATGTACGCCGACGTCCCCGCCGTGCTGGCGGCGCCCGCTCTGGCCGCTGACCGGGCGCTGGCCGCCACCGCCACGGTCAAGGGCACGTACGCCCCGGCCAACGGCGCGGTCTACCCCGACTCCGACCTGGGCGGCGCGCTGCGTGACGTGGCCCGGCTGATCAAGGCGAAGTCCGGGCTGGTCACGGCCGCGGTGGACTGTGGCGACTGGGACATGCACCAGGGGCTCGGCCCGGCGGTGGCCGGCGAGCGGATGTACGACAACCTGCTCGACTTCTCCACCGCGCTGGCCGCGTTCGTCACCGATCTCGGCGAGGCGGGCATGAAGAACGTGACGGTTCTGACGATCAGCGAGTTCGGCCGCCGGGTGAAGGAGAACGGCTCCCGCGGCACCGACCACGGCCACGGCAACGCGATGATGCTGCTCGGCGGCGGCATCCGCGGTGGCCGGGTGTACGGCGACTGGCCGACCCTGGACCCGCAGGCGCTGATCGCCGGCGACCTGAAGGCGACCACCGACTACCGTTCGGTGATCGGCGAGGTGCTGCAGAAGCGCTGCGGCCTGGGCGCCCTGGACACGGTCTTCCCGAAGGTGAAGCCGTCGTCGTTCGGCCTGGCCGCGGCCCGCTGAACCCTGGAACGGCAACGAGCAAGGGCCGGTGCTTCTCCCAGAAGCACCGGCCCTCGTCAGCCGTCCCGGATCAAGGCCCTGTCCCGGGCCGGCCGGCTTCCTAGGCGGCGCCGGCCGTGCGGCGCTTCGACCACACGTCGAAGGCCACCGCGGCGAGCAGCACGAAGCCCTTGACCAGCATGACCGTCTCGGTCTGCCAGCCGATCAGGCCGGCGCCGTTGTTGATGACACCCATGATCAGACCGCCGGTGATGGCGCCGACCACCTTGCCGACACCGCCCTGGACGGCGGCGCCGCCGATGAACGCGGCCGCGATGGCGTCCAGCTCGAAGCTGTTGCCGGCGGTCGGGCCGGCCAGGTTGAGCCGGCCGGCGAAGATCAGGCCGGCCACCGCGGACAGCACGCCCATGTTGACGAACAGCCAGAACACCACCGACTTGACCTTGACGCCGGAGAGCGTCGCGGCCTGGAGGTTGCCGCCGACCGCGTAGATCTGCCGGCCGAAGACAGCCCGGTTGGTGACCATGGTGTAGCCGACCACCAGGATCGCCAGCAGGACCAGCACCCACGGCAGGTTGCGGAACCGGGCCAGCTGCACGACCAGGAACAGCACCAGCAGCGCCGGGACGATGACCTTGAGCAGGAACAGCCACATCGGGTCGACGGCCTGGCTGTAGCGGATCCGGCCGGCCCGGGTGCGGAACTGGACGACGGCCATCGCCACCACGACCAGGACGCCGACGATGATGCTGAACAGGTCGGCGCCGCCGAGCGCGCCGCCCAGGCCGATGTTGCCCATCCAGCCCGGGATGAAGCCGTTGGCCAGGGTGCGGATCTCGTCGGGGAACGGGCCGATGCCCTTGTTGCCGAGGATCATGTAGGTGACCGCGCGGAACAGCAGCATGCCGGCCAGGGTGACGATGAAGGCGGGAATGCCGAAGTACGCCACCCAGTAGCCCTGCCAGGCGCCGACCAGCGCGCCGAACGCCAGCGTCGCGAGCACCGCGATCGGCCAGGCCAGATCCATCTCGACCATCATGACCGCGGCGAACGCGCCGGACGCGGCCACCACCGAGCCGACCGAGAGGTCGATGTGCCCGGCGATGATGATCAGCACCATGCCGATGGCGAGCACCAGGATGTACGAGTACTGCACGATGATGTTGCTCAGGTTCTGCGGGGCGAGCAGGTCGCCGCCGGTCAGAGCCGTGAAGATCACGACGGTGATCGCCAGAGCGATGTAGATGCCGCTCTGTTTCAGGTCGAAGTTGACCCTGCGGGGAGCCGTGTCGCGCCCGGGCACGTTCGCGCCCTTGCCGACCTGCGCGGGTGCGGCCGTCACGGCGCTACCTCCTGTACTTCCTTCGTCATCAGGGTCATCAGGCTCTCCTGCGTGGCCTCGGCGCGCGGCACATCGCCGGTGATCCGGCCGGCCGAGAGGGTGTAGATGCGGTCACAGATCCCGAGAAGCTCGGGCAGCTCGGACGAGATGACCAGGATGGCCTTCCCCTCGTCGGCGAGCCGGTTGATGATCGTGTAGATCTCGTACTTCGCGCCGACGTCGATGCCCCGGGTCGGCTCGTCCAGGATCAGCACGTCCGGGTCAGTGAAGATCCACTTGGAGAGTACGACCTTCTGCTGATTGCCGCCGGAAAGCTTGCCGACGATCGCCTCGACCGTCGGCGACTTGATGTTCATGCTGGCCCGGAACTCGTCGGCGACCTTGAACTCCTCGTTGCCGTCGACCCAGCCGCCCTTGGCGAGCTTGCTGAGCGCGGCCGCCGAGACGTTGCGCTTGATGTCCTCGATCAGGTTCAGGCCGTACCGCTTGCGGTCCTCGGTGGCGTAGGCGATGCCGTGGTCGATCGCCTCGCGAACGCTCCGCGCCTGGATCTCCTTGCCGTCCTTGAACAGCCGGCCGGAGATGTTGACGCCGTAGGAGCGGCCGAAGACGCTCATCGCCAGCTCGGTGCGGCCGGCGCCCATCAGGCCGGCCAGGCCGACGATCTCGCCGCGGCGCAGGGTCAGGTTGGCGTTGCGGACCAGCGCGCGGTCGGGCTGGGTGGGGCTGTAGACCGTCCAGTCGGCGATCCGCAGCGACTCCTCGCCGATCTTCGGGGTGTGGTCCGGGTACCGGTGCTCCATGTCGCGGCCGACCATGCCCGAGATGATCTTCTCCTCGGTGAGGTTCACGGTGTTCTCGGTCCAGATGGTCCGCCCGTCCCGCAGGATGGTGACCCGGTCCGAGATGCCCATCACCTCGTTGAGCTTGTGCGAGATGATCACGCAGGTGATGCCCTCGTCACGCAGTCCGCGCAGCAGGTTCAGCAGGTGGGCCGAGTCCTCGTCGTTGAGCGCCGCGGTGGGCTCGTCGAGGATCAGCAGCCGGACCTCCTTGGAGAGGGCCTTGGCGATCTCCACCAGCTGCTGCTTGCCGACGCCGAGTTCGACGACGGGCGTGACAGCGCTCTCCGCGAGGCCCACCCGGCGCAGCAGCTGGTCCGCCGCCGCGTTGGTCCGGTTCCAGTTGATCCAGCCGTTCTTGGCCTGCTCGTTGCCGAGAAAGATGTTCTCGGCGATGGAAAGATTGGACGCGAGCGCCAGCTCCTGATGGATGATGACGATGCCGCGATGCTCACTGTCACGAATGCCGGAGAAGTGGCACAGCTCGCCGTCGTACTGGATGTCGCCCTCGTAGGTGCCGTGCGGGTAGACACCCGAGAGCACCTTCATCAGGGTCGACTTGCCGGCCCCGTTCTCGCCGCAGATGGAGTGGATCTCGCCTCTGCGTACCTCGAGATTGACGTCCTGCAGCGCCTTGACGCCCGGGAACGTCTTGGTGATGCCGCTCATCCGCAGGATCGTGTCGGTCATGGAGCCCTCCTATGGGCTGATGAGGCCGCGCCCCCGCCCGCCGGGGGACGGGCGGGGGCGCGGGTCCTACATCACTTCAGCTGGTCAGCCGTGTAGTAGCCAGCGTCGACCAGTTCCTTCTGGACGTTGTCCTTGGTGACGATGACGGAGTCGAGGAGCTGCGACGGGACGACCTTGACGCCGTTGTCGTAGTCCGTCGTGTTGTTCGTCTTCGGGGTCTGGCCCTTGAGGACGGCGTCGGCCATCTCGCCGGTGGCCTTGGCCAGGTTACGGGTGTCCTTGAAGATGGTGGAGTACTGCTCACCAGCGAGGATCGACTTGGTCGAGGCGAGCTCGGCGTCCTGGCCGGTCACGATCGGGTAGGCCTGCGCGCCGGTGCCGTAGCCGCCGGACTTGAGGGCCGAGAGGATACCGATCGAGATGCCGTCGTAGGGCGACAGAACGCCGTTGACCTTCGAGCCGTCCTTGTAGGTCGAGGTCAGGATGTTCTCCATGCGCTTCTGCGCGGTCTCCGGGTCCCACCGCAGCGTGGCGACGGTCTCGAAGTCCTTCTGGCCGCTCTTGACGACGAGGGTGCCGTCGGCGATGTACGGGTCCAGGATGCTCTTGGCGCCGTTGAAGAAGAACGTGGCGTTGTTGTCGTCCGGCGAACCGGCGAAGAGCTCGACGTTGAACGGGCCCTTCTTGTCGGTCTTGTTGCCGGTCGCGTCGAGCACGCCCAGGCCGGTCAGCAGCGAGGTGGCCTGCTGGACACCGACCTTGAAGTTGTCGAAGGTGGCGTAGTAGTCCACGTTCGGGCTCTTACGGATGAGCCGGTCGTACGCGATGACCTTGATGCCGGCCGTCTTGGCGTTCTCCAGCTGGGTGGTGATCGCCTCGCCGTCGATCGACGCGATGATCAGCAGCTTCGCGCCCTTGGTGATCTGGCTGTCCAGCTGCTGGGTCTGGGTCGGGATGTCGTTCTCCGCGTACTGCAGGTCGACCTTGTAGCCCAGGCCCTCGAGCTGCGACTTGAGGTTGTCGCCGTCGTGGATCCAGCGCTCCGAGGAACGCGTCGGCATGGTGATGCCGACCAGCGCGCCGGCGGTGTCACCGCTGGCGGCCTCCTTGTCGGCGGTCTTCTCGGCGTCGCCGCAGGCGGCCATCGTGGCGACCATGGTGGCAGCGGTCAGAACGGCCGCGAGCCGGGGATATTTCACGGTGGAATCTCCTCTTTGAGAACGGGTGTTACAGGGGGCGGGCCAGGCGGAAGTACGCCTGGTTCCAGCGCACCCGGTCAGCGAAATCGGCCGGGCTGGTGCGCTCATCGATCAACAGAAGTTCGGTCTGGGCCATCTCCGCGAAATCGCGCAGTGTCTCCGCGCCGACCGCCTGGGTGAGCACCGTGTGGTGCGGTCCGCCGGCCATGATCCAACACTCGGCGGAGGTGGACAGCGACGGGGCGGGCTTCCACACCGCGCGGGCCACGGGCAGGTTCGGCAGCGGCTCGTCCGGCGGGATCACCTCGATCTCATTCGCGACCAGGCGGAACCGGTCTCCCATGTCGGCCATGCCCATGACCACCGCCGGGCCGGGGGCCGCGTCGAAGACCAGGCGCACGGGGTCCTCCCGGCCGCCGATCCCCAGCGGGTGGATCTCGGCGCGCGGCTTCGCCGACGCGATGGACGGGCAGACCTCGAGCATGTGCGCGCCGAGGATCTTAGGCTCACCCGGACCGAAGTGGTAGGTGTAATCCTCCATGAATGAGGTGCCACGTCCGGTTCCGGCGCCCATCGCTTTCACGGTGGCCACGAGGACCGAGGTCTTCCAGTCACCCTCGCCACCGAAGCCGTAACCGTCCGCCATCAGACGCTGCACGGCGAGGCCCGGCAGCTGCCGCAGCCCACCGAGGTCCTCGAAGTTGGTGGTGAAGGCCCCGAAGCCGCCCTCGGTCAGGAACCGCCGCAGGCCGGCCTCGATCCGGGCGGCGTAGCGGAACGAGTCGAGACGGTCGCCGAGCAGCTCGGGGGCGATCTCGAAGACGTCGCGGTACTCGGCGATCAGCTTGTCGATCTCGATGTCGGACACCTGGTCCACGACCGCCACGAGGTCGTTCACGCCGTACGTGTTGACCGAGACGCCGAACCGCAGCTCGGCCTCGACCTTGTCGCCCTCGGTGACCGCGACGTCGCGCATGTTGTCGCCGAAGCGCGCCAGCCGCAGGCTGCGCAGGTGCTGGAGGCCGGTCGCGGCCCGGGTCCAGGCGTCGATGCGCTTCACCACCGACGGGTCGGCCACGTGCCCGGCGACCACCTTGCGCGGCACGCCGAGGCGCGCCTGGATGAACCCGAACTCCCGGTCGCCGTGCGCGGCCTGGTTGAGGTTCATGAAGTCCATGTCGATGGTCGACCACGGCAGTGACTGGTTGTGCTGGGTGTGCAGGTGCAGCAGCGGCTTGCGCAGCGCGTCCAGGCCGCCGATCCACATCTTGGCCGGCGAGAACGTGTGCATCCAGGCGATCACGCCGATGCAGTCGCGGTCGGCGTTGGCCTCCAGCATGACCTGCTTGATGGCGGCCGAATCGGTGAGCACCGGCTTGCCGACGATCTCGGCGGCGAGGCCACCGGCGGCCAGGGTCCGCTGGATCTCGGCGGACTGGTCGGCGACCTGCTGAAGGGTCTCCGGGCCGTAGAGATGCTGGCTTCCGGTCAGGAACCAGATCTGCGGGTTCATCGGTTGGTCCTTTGGTCGAAGAAGTTCAGGCGCCCGCGACAGCGCGGCCCACCGTCGCCGGAGCAGGCAGGCACGTCTTCATCCGGTCACCGGCCATGAGGGCAGCCGGCAACCCAGTGATCTTACGTCCGGAAACAGGGCCACCGTCACCAAACGTCACGCCATACCCGGCCATGGGATGTACCTCCGAGGGGTGGCCGAGAGGGTGGCCGCGACCACATCCCGGCGGGAGAACCCCAGTGTTATCGCTAACAAATGGGCCTGTCAACGCCCGTCGGCAACAACGAGGTAACGGCCCATTAACGTAGGCGGAGAGTAATCGCTCAGATGCGCCGGGGGGCGCTTTCCCGGACGATCAGCTGCGGCGGCACGACGATCTGGTCAGCCGTGCCGGAATCGTCCCTCATCTGGCCCAGGAGCAGGCTCAACGCGGCCCGCGCAACGTCACCGAAGGCCTGCCGGACAGTGGTCAGCGGCGGAATGAAGTAGGCCGCCTCCGGAACGTCGTCGAAACCGACCACGCTCACGTCGTGCGGCACCCGCCGGCCACGCTCGTGCAGCGCCCGCAGGATGCCCAGGGCCAGGTGGTCGTTCGCGGTGAAGATGGCGGTCACCTCGGGCATCCGGGCCAGCATCTGCCCGGTCCGGTAGCCCTCGGCCGCCGACCAGTCGGCCGACAGCAGCGGCGGCACCTCGGCGCCGGCCTCCTCGAGGGTCTGCCGCCAGCCCTGGATCCGGCCGGCCGAGTCGAACCAGTCGGTCGGGCCGGACACGTGCCAGACCGTCTCGTGCCCGGCGTCGAGCAGGTGCCTCGTCGCCGCACGGGCGCCGGCCACCTGATCCACCGTCACCAGCGGGCGCCCGCTGGACGGGTCGCCGTCGATGAAGACGACCGGCAGGTCCTCCGGGATCTCGGCGAGCGCCTCGGTGGCCGACGCGGTGTTGGCGATCACCACGAGACCGGCCACCCGCTGGTCCAGATGCCTGTCGACGACCGCCGAGATGGACGACCGGTCCAGCTCGCGGACACTGCCCACGCTCACCGCGAAACCGGCGTCCGCGGCGGCCTGCTCGAACTCGCTGAGCATGGTGGCCGGGCCGAACAGGGTGCTGTTGCGCGCGACCACGCCGATCAGCTGGGACCGGCCGGTGACCAGGGCACGCGCGGCGCGGTTGGGGCGGTAGCCGAGCTCGGCGATGGCGGCCCGGACCCGGATGCGGGTCTGCTCCTTGACATTGGGATGATCGTTGAGGACACGCGAGACGGTCTGATGGGAGACACCGGCCAGCCGGGCCACATCCGTCATCGCCGGGCTACGTGATCCCTTGTCCACTTGCGCACCTCGTCCGATCCAGGTCTGATGGAGCGTAACGGGACTCCGCCAGCTACTCATAGACTCCGAAATGTTATCGATAACATCGGCATTTCACGAGCCCCGCGCGGACGATCTTTGGCGACACGTACCCTCGGCAGCGATGCAACCTTCAGCAGCAACGAACACCGGGCCGGGTGTGCTCGGCAGCTTAGCGGACGAGGGCTTCACCTCGTTACGCCGGGCCGCCGCCCCGCGCGCCGAGCGCTACGAGATCGGCCGGTCGCTGCGTGACCGTTCGCCACGCTCCGACATGGCCCACTGGAAGACCCCGGCCGGGCGGCCCGACCCGGTCGCCCAGGTCGTCGCGTCCCACGAGGGCCGCCTCGGCCGGCTCGTGCCGGTCCGGATCGGCCGGATGATCGCCTCGCCCTACACCTTCCTGCGCGGCACCGCCGGCCTGATGGCCGACGACTTCGGCGGGCTGCCGAGCACCGGCATCACCCCGGTCATCTGCGGTGACGCCCACCTCGGCAACTTCGGCTTCTACGCCTCCCCCGAGCGCGAGCTGGTCTTCGACCTCAACGACTTCGACGAGGCCCACCCCGGCCCGTGGGAGTGGGACCTGCGCCGCCTCGCGGTGAGCGTGCACGTCGCCGGCCGGGTCAACGGCTTCCGGGAGAGCTCCTGCTCGGACGCCGTCCAGCACTGCGTCGAGTCGTACCGGGACCAGATCGCCCACCTCGCCGAGCAGCCGCTGCTGGCCCGCTCCTTCGACCAGCTCGACGTCGAGGGCATGCGTTCGGCGGCCAGCCGGGCCAGCTTCCGCGACGAGATCGAGCGGGCCGCCCGCCGGGCCCGCCGCCGCACCAGCGACCGGGCACTGCCCCGCTTCACCGAGCGCAACGACGGCGCCCTGCGCCTGGTCGAGGAGGAGCCGCTGATCACCAGGCTCCCGGCCGACGAGCGCGAACAACTCGCCGAGGCCCTCGACGGTTACCTCAGCACCCTCAAGCCGCACTGGGCGCGGATCCTCGGCGGCTACCGGATCGTCGACATCGCCCACAAGGTGGTCGGCGTCGGCTCGGTCGGCCTGCGGGCGTACGTCGCGTTGTGCGAGGGCAGCAGCCCCGACGACGTGCTCTTCCTCCAGCTCAAGCAGGCCCGCCGCTCGGTCGTCGCGAAACACCAGCACGGCGCGCTGGCCTGGCACCGCCACCAGGGCCAGCGGGTGGTGGAGTACCAGCAGGCGCTCCAGACGGTCAGCGACCCGCTGCTCGGCTGGACCACGGTCGGCGACCATCAGTACTACGTGCGCCAGTTCCGCGACATGAAGGGCGCCATCGTCGTCGACGACATCAACGCCGGCGCGCTCGCCGACTACGCCGCCATCTGCGGCTTCCTGCTCGCCAAGTCGCACGCCCGGACCAGCGGCGCCTCCATGATCGCCGGCTACGTCGGCAGCGGCGACAAGCTCGACGAGTCGCTGGCCCGGTTCGCCCGCGCCTACGCCGACCAGGTCGAGAGCGACCACGGCGCCCTGGTCGCCGCGGTCCGCCGCGGCGACCTGCCGGCCGAGCCGGCCTGACCGAGAAAAAATGACTTCAACCCCCGATGAGGTACGCCCGTGAGCGGCTCCATTCCCCTCGACTCCCCCGCGCTGCTGGACTTCTGGACCGAACGTCACCTGTGCACGCTGACCACCCTGCGCGCCGACGGGTCACCGCACGTGGTCGCGGTCGGGGCCACCTTCGACCCGGTCGCCGGCCTGGCCCGGGTGATCACCTCGGGCGGGTCCACCAAGGTCCGCAACGTGCTGCGCGGCCGCCAGCGGGTCGCGATCTGCCAGGTCGACGCCGGCCGCTGGAGCACGATCGAGGGCCTCGCCGTGATCCGCGACGACCCGGACTCGGTCGCCGACGCCGTCCAGCGGTACGCCGCCCGTTACCGCCAGCCCCGCCCCAACCCGGCCCGGGTGGTCATCGAAGTGAAGATCACCCGCGTTCTGGGGTCGGCGTCACTACTAGTCTCGGAGGGATGAGCACCCCGCCGGACATCGCCGACAGCGTGCTGCTGCCGGGCCACGACGTGCCCCTCGGGCGGTACAC
Organism: Actinoplanes sp. NPDC026670; assembly: GCF_040638175.1. NCBI lineage: Bacteria > Bacillati > Actinomycetota > Actinomycetes > Micromonosporales > Micromonosporaceae > Actinoplanes > Actinoplanes sp. NPDC026670. The sequence goes on along the minus strand of NZ_JBEZXU010000008.1, from coordinate 113,334 downwards.
CACGGTCCGCCGCCTGCTGCCGCACCGCGAACGGCGGATGATCGGCGCCTGGTGCTTCGTCGACCACTTCGGACCCGACGACGTCAGCGGCCGCCCCGGCATGCAGGTGCCGCCGCACCCGCACTCCGGCCTGCAGACCGTGACATGGCTGGTCGACGGGCTCATCGAGCACCGCGACAGCCTCGGCAGCCACCAGTTCATCTCGCCCGGCCAGCTCAACCTGATGACCTCCGGGCATGGGATCGCCCACTCCGAGTTCACCCCGCCCGAGCACCCGGACGGCATGCACGGCCTCCAGCTGTGGATCGCCCTGCCCGAGGACGCCCGGCACGGCCCGGCCCGCTTCGAGCATCACGCCACCCTGCCGTCGCGTCAGGACGGCGACGTCACCGTCACCGTCCTGATCGGCGGGCTCGGCGGCCTGCGCTCCCCGGCCGGCGTGCACTCGCCGCTGGTCGGCGCGGAACTGCTCTGCCACACCGCGACCCGGCACACGCTCGGCCTGGACCCGGCGTTCGAACACGGCGTGCTGGTGATGTCCGGCGGGGCCACGGTGGCCGGGACGCCCCTGTCGCCGGGGTCGCTGCTGCACCTCGGCGGCGGCCGCGACCGTCTCGACCTGGAGTCGGCCGGGCCGGCCCGGCTGTTCCTGCTCGGCGGGACGCCCTTCGACGAGCCGCTGGTGATGTGGTGGAACTTCGTCGGCCGCAGCCACGACGACATCGTCCGGGCCCGGGCGCAGTGGACCGCCGGGGAGAGATTCGGCGCCGTCGCGGGTTGCCCGGCCGAGCCGCTTCCGGCGCCCGAGCTTCCCACGGTACGGCTGAAGGCGCGCGACAGGCACGGCAACACGTACTGACCGGCGTCCCAGCCCGCACGGCTTCACATTTGCGCCACCGGCCGTCATGATCAGCCGATGACGCCCGCCCGACTCCTCACGGCGCTGTCCGGCGTCCCCGGCCTGTTCCCCCGCGCCGACCAGCGGGAACCACCGACCATCACCTGGGACGACGGGCCGTCCGGGCGCACCGCCGCGGCCGCGCTGGCCGCCGCCGGCTTTCCGGTGTCCGAACCGTTCTGGGCCGGCGGGCTCGTCGACGTCGGTATCGAGCCGTGCGTCTTCCAGCGGGTGCTGCGCCCGGAGACGGCCGCCCTGCTCTGGCTGCACGGCTCCGAACCGGACACTCCCGACGGCGACGCCGCCCTGGCCCGCCGGGTGTTCGCCACCGACCTGCCGGGCGAGGGCTACCTGCCCGGCACCCACGAGGACGGGCTCGCCGTCCACCTGCTGATCGGCGAACTGGGCCCGGCCGACTTCGGCGGCGACGACCTGTTCGCCCGGATGGGCGCGGCGGTGCGCCGGGTCTTCGGCGGCCGTCCGGGCCTCGTCGAACTCGCCGGCCGCGCCGTCATCTGAACCGTGGACGGCAGCCGGGCGGCGCACGCGGCCTACATCCGGGCCGTCGCCGCGGCACTCGAGGACGCCGGGGTGCCGGTCGCCGACTGGCGAGCCGACGACGGGCCGGTCCGGGACGGGTGGATCCCGTTCGACCTGGCCCGTCAGGTGCGGCTGCACGGGCGGCCGGTGTGGGACCACGACCAGGCGGGGGCCGGGTGGTCCGAGGAGCGGGGCTGGTACCTGCTCACCGTCGACGATCCGGCGGGGCGCGATGTCCGTACCGCAGAGGATCTTGGAATCGCGATGATCGCCGCGCCGGGCGCGGTGGCCCGGACCATCGCCTCCGTCGCCGGTCTCTCCGCCGCATCCGCCGGTCCCTCCGTCGCATCCGCCGGCCCTCCGGAAGTCGACGCCGACTTTCCTGGGCATCGGGCCGGGGTGAGCGATCCGGCGTTCGAGGCGGCACTGCTGCGTTATTCGGCGAGTCGCACAAAGTCCGTTGACGGGTGGCCGGGCGCGGCGGAAGGTCGGGGGTAGACCCGACCGCTGGACTGTCGGAGGAACCCCCGTGACCCTCCTCGATGCCGGACGCCTCGTCCTGATCCTCGCCGCGCCGGCCGTGGTGGCCGCCGGATGCCGCTACGTCCCCAGGTGGTGCGCGGCCGCGGCCGAACGTCTCCGCCCGCCCGTCCCGCAACCCTGGGGCCCGCCGATCGAACGTCTCGCCGCCGACCTGCGCCGGCTGCTCCGCCTGCACGGCGAGCTCGCCGCCTCCGCACACGTGTCGCTCTGCGCGCACCGGTTGTGGGCGGTCGAGGCGGCCATCGGCGCCCGGGCGGTCGAGGCCGCCACCGCGCTCGGAGTGCCGCATCCACACCCCGGCGCTGTCGGCACGCTGACCCGCACCGAACTGTCCGCGTTGCTCACCGCGCTGGCCGCGGCCGGGCTGGTGCTGCCCGCCCGGGTCAGCGGCTTCACCACCGACGGGCGCCTCTGACACCCACGGTGACCGCAGCCACCGTGGTCGTCTGCGCCTACCCGCCCGCGATCTTGTTGACTTCGGGCACGCCCCTGTCTCGCGGAACTCCACAAGGTCAGCAGGAGATTCGGACCTGGACTTCGAAGCTCTCCAGCAATGCCGGCGCCACTGGCGCGGTGGTGGCGGTGACGGTAGCGGTGGTCAGCGCACACAATCGGCGTGCGTGTGCGTTCAGCATCGTCCCGGCGTGGACGCACGCACACGGTGCGCCGATTGTGTGCGTCCATCCGGTTCGGGACAACGATGAAATCCCACGCAATCGCAATGTGTGCGCTGATCGTCGTCCTTCCGGCTCAAGACCTCGCGGTGAAGGTTGTCGGCACTCGAACCCGGCATTCAGGCTTGCCGTTTCCTGCTCAGCGCCAGTCGGTGCGGGTGCTCGGCCGGCTGCGTTCCGTTCGGTGGCATCAGCCCACACCACTTATTGCCACGCGCACGTCGATGACCGGCGATCTTGTGGACTCGTACGTGACAGGGGCGACCGAAATCAAGATCGCCTGGCAGAAGGGGCATGCCCGACGGCTGGGGATCCACCGAATGCGAAACCTGCGGGTCGGCGGCTTCGTGGGAGGACGGCGGCGGAATGACAGGATTCCGCCGCCGCCTCCGGGCCCGGCCCGGGGCGCCCGGTGACGCACGCCGCGAGGGATTCGAGGGGGCTCCTCCCCGCGGGGGTGTTCCGGGCACGGCTCGGCCACCTTGCTGGGGGGGCGGTGACCGCCGGGCCGGGTGGCTCCAGCGCGAAACGCGAGAACGCGGCAACGCGAACCGGCGAGGACAGCGGCGGGAGATGGGCTCCCGCCGCCGCCTCCCGACCCGGCCCCGTGCCAAGAACCGCCAACCGCGAGAAGACGAGGGGGCGTCGTCTCAGCGGAACGTCTCGGGCACGATGCGGCCGCCATGTAACCGGGGGGGGCGGCGGCCGTGGGCCGGGGAGTCCGGGCCGCAATGAACCCGCCGGGACATCGTCGGCCGCGGCGGGGTGCACATCCACCGTGACAGATCACCGGTCCATGATCCGCGACCACGGAGCGTGTCCTTCGCCACCCGCCGGACACGCACGGGACACCTCTCGTTCACGCGTGTTCCGATACAGCCTGTCACCTGTTCAGGGTCACCCGCTAGTCCGTGGTTCTCCTGAAGAGCAGCTTAAAAAGTCCTTAAGCCGACACCGGGCCCGTCACCTCACGACAGCGAACACCGTTGATCAGGGCGACCCCCGGACCCCGTCCGGAACCGCCTCCGAACCCCTGTCATAGTGACTGCTCAAACCGTTGAACCAGGGCCGCCCGCAGGACGTATACCCCGATGATCGCGCTCCATCGGCGAGCTGCGGCGCCGATGCGATCGACCCTCACGGGCCGTCCGTGAGGCCGACGACGGGGACCCGCAGGGCGGTGGCGCACTGCGCAAATCCGTGGTTAACCTTCCACATCCACCACGTGGCAGGTATTGATCGCGGGACGCAGGGGGCGGCACCGGGGTGCGGAGGTGGTACAGGGTGAGGACGGTGGCACGGATGCGGCGTCGGGGCGTTGGGTCCTTCCCCAGCCGATTCGGGGCCGCGTCATGAGCTTCGAAGACGATGAGTACTGGGAGGACGAGTACGACGAGTACTCGTTCATGCCGAGTTCCGCGGTCAAGCAGGAGAAGCACTACACCAAACGCACCACCCCGGACCCGGTCCTGCCGACCCGCCGTCGCGCGGGCGCGCCCGAGGACGGGAACCTCCGCCAGAAGCAGGCCGCCTTCGACTCGGAACGGCCCTCCTGGCTCAACGACCCTGACTTCGAGCCGATCGACACGTCGGTCGACAACCTGGCCGGCGACGAATTCGACGACGTCGACTTCAACCGGCCCGAACTCGGCGTCGACTTCGACAAACCCGACTTCCCGATCGTCGACCCCGCGGCCCGCCCGGAACTCCGGCGAGGCGGCGCGGGCCAGCGCCGCGGCGGAGACAACCGTTATGAGCGTACGGGTGACCAGCGCCGTGACGACGAACGCGGATACGGGCCGTCCTCCCGCTACCGGGACGACGCGCCGCCACGCCGGGACGGGGGCGCCCGCCGCGCCGACGACCCGGGCCGCCGTGACCGCGGATGGGACGACCGCCGGGACGGTGCGCCGGCCCGCCGCGACGAGCGGGACGGACGCTGGGACGACCGGGACCGCCGCCCCGCCGGGCGCGACGACGTCCGCGATCCCCGCGGCCTGCGCGATCCCCGCGACTCCCGTGACCCGCGCGACATCCGGGACGCCCGGAACTCCCGCGATCTGCGCGATTCACGTGGCGATCTGCGCGACCCCCGTGACCTCCGCGATCCGCGCGACCCTCGCGGTGACCTTCGTGACCCGCGTGACACCCGCGGTGAGGGCCGCGACCCACGTGACCCGCGCGGTTCCGCTGCCGACCTGCGCGGTGTCTCCCCCGACGCCCGCGACCCGCGCGGTGGGGTGCGCGACTCGCGTGACGGCCGTGGCGATGCCCGTGATCCGCGCGCGGACTCCCGTGACCCGCGCGACTCGCGTGACGTTCGTGACCCGCGCGCCGATTCCCGTGATCTGCGCGACTCGCGTGACGGCCGCGCTGACGTCCGTGACCCCCGCGCCGACTCCCGTGACCTCCGTGATCAGCGCGGTGACCTGCGCGACCCGCGGGACCAGCGCGGTGACGTCCGCGATCAGCGCGGCGAGCCGCGTGACCCGCGTGCGGGCCGGAGCACCCGGGACGATCTTCGCGCGGCGCAGGGCGACCAGCGTGATCCGCTGGCCGGCGACGACCGGCGGGATCCTCGCGACGACCGCCGGGGCCGTGGCCCGCGGGCCATGGAGATCCGCGCCGACGAGAGGTGGGACGACGAGGGCCACGTCGAACGCGACGGCGACCGCCCCGGCAGCGGCCGCACCATCGAACTGGGCGCCGACGAGTACTGGGAGGACAACAGCCGTTCCCGCGACGGCGACGACCGGCGCCGCCAGGCTCGTCCCGCCCGCGCCGGCGAGGTGTGGGAGGACGACGACTTCGGCCCGATCCGCCCGCCCGGCGGACGCCGCCCCCGACGCGACGAGGACGCCCGGCGGTCCGGTCCGGCCCGCCGCGAGGACCCGGCCGTCACCGGACGCGCGCAGGTCCCGGCCTCCGGTCCGGACAGTTTCGACCAGGTCTTCGGTACGGGCGACGAGCGCTACCGCCAGGACCGTGACCAGCGTCGCGAGCCGGCCCTGCCGGCGGCCGCGGACACCCGCACCCCGGCCGAGCAGGTAGCCCGCGACCAGGCCGAACGCCGTCCGTCCACATCCGACGACCGGGCCGGAGCAGCCCGCCCGGACAGCGCCGCCACCTCGGCCGGGGACTTCCCGGGCCAGCCCGAAGCCGGCGCCGGCCACGCCACGGCGCCCGGAGACCTTCCCGGCCAGGCACCGTCCGGTCCCGGCCGCGCGGTGCCAGGTCAGGCCGAGCCGGGCCATGGAAGCGCCGCCGACCGCGGCGACGCACCACCGACCACAGCCGGGCCGACCGGGCGCGGAAGCGCCGCCGACCGTCGCGACACACCCCAGACCGCAGCCGGCCAGACCGGGCGCGGAAGCGCCGGCGAACGCCTCGACGCAGCCGGACATTCCGGGCGCGGAAGCGCCGGCGAACGCCTCGACGGGCCGCGGACCGCGGCCGGGCCGACCGGACGTGGGAGCGCCGGGGACCGTCCGAGCACACCGCAACCGGAGAACGGAGCCGGGCCGACCGGGCGCGGGAGCGCCCCCGACCGGCGCGACACGTCCCAGAGCGCCAGCGGTCAGACCGGGCGTGGAAGCGCCCCCGACCGGCGTGGCATGCCGGAGACCGAGGAGCCGACCGTTCCGACCGGGCTGGTCGGCGCCGGTGGCCGCCCCGGCGTGCCAGAGGGCGCCAACGGCCCGGGCACGGCGGGACAGCGTCCGCAAGGCGCCGCCACCGGCGGAACCGCGCAGGGCCAGGGCGACTGGTCCGCGCAAGGCCAGGGCAACCCCGCCGCACCGGGCCAGGGTGACTGGGCTGGGCCGGGACAGGGCGGCTGGCCCGGGTCGACGGCCGGTCCGGTGGATCGTGGAGCTGATCCGGCGGCGGGGCGGCCGGTTGCGCCGCCGGCGGCCGGTGGCCAGGCTGCGCCCGGTCAGGGTGATGTGGACGGGGCCGGGCGGGAGGCTTCCGGCAAGGCTGAGCGGAAAGGCTCGGAGCGGCGCGGGGGCTGGCGTTCGGCTGTGGCCCGGCTCGTGCCTGGACAGCGGGGCGCCGCCTCGGACGCGCCCGCCGAGCCGGCCGCCGATCTCAGTGGACGGGACGGCCAAGGTTCCGGGGTTGGGCAGAGCCCGGATGGGGGCGCCCCGCCGAACCCGTCGGATGGGAACGTACCGCCGTCCGGCGCGGACAACGGGCCACGGGTGGTCCGTCGCGCTGAGGCGCCCGTACCGCCGAAGGTTGTCAGCACTGCGACACCGCCTCCCGCGCCGCGCGTCATCAAGGCCGAGCCGCCGGTTGCGCCGCGTGTCGTCGCCGCGCCGGCGCCGGTTCCGCCGGCGCGCGTGATCGGTCCGAACGGACCGCAGCCGGGATCCGAATCGGGCCGCCCGGACGGTGACGCGGCTTCCGGCAACGGATCACGGGCCGACGTTCCGGCTTCGGGTCCCCGGGGCGCGGCCGGCGGACGTGATGCCGGCGCGGCGCCCGGGACCGCCGGGATCGTTCCGGGGCAGGGCCCGCGTGGAACGGTTCCCGGGCCGGGCTCGGCCGGGCCGGGCGCGCCGGGTTCGGTGGACGCGCGCTGGGGTGGGCCCGGTGGGCGTCCCGAGGTGACCGGAGGCTTCGAAAGGCCGCCTGGTGACCCGCAACGGGGTGGTCCGGGTGGACGGCCCGACGTCACCGGCGCCCCGACGGATCCCCGCTGGGGCGGTGCCGGGGGACGGCCTGACGTCACCGGCGGCTTCGAACGGCCCGCCGCACCCGGCGACCCGCGTTGGGGTGGCGCCGGGGGACGTCCGGATGTCACCGGCGGCTTTGAACGGCCCGCCGCACCCGGCGACGCCCGCTGGGGTGGCGCCGGTGGACGGCCCGACGTCACCGGTGGTTTCGAACGGCCGGGTGACGGTGCGGGTCCGCATCAGCGGGCTCGGTCGCCTCGTACCGCTCATGTCTTCCTCAGTGAGGGGGACGGGCCGTGGGCCATGGTTCCGGATGCGGCTCAGCCGGCCACCGGCGCGCGCCCGGTTTCGCCGCCGGCTCCCGAGGGTGGCGTGGCCGGTCAGCCTTCGGCGGCCACGGCGTGGCCGCCCGCGACCCGGCCGCAGGTTCCCGGCGATGCGGGTCCGGGTGTGCAGCCGGTTCCGGGCGGGGATCCGTCGGCCGCCTGGCCGCCCGCCAGCCGGACCACTCCCGGTGTCCCGGGCCCTGGACCGGCGCCCGCGGTGCCGGCTCAGCCCGGACCGGGTGCTCCGCAGGCCGGTCCCGGCACCCCGCCGATCGCACCGGCCGCCGGTCTCCAGCGGCCCGCTGCCGCTGGTCCGCAGCCGGTTTCCGGTGGCCAGCCGGTGGCGCCACGATCTGCGCCGCCTTCGAACGATCCCGGCGGGCTCGGGACCTCGTGGAACGGCTTCGGCGCGCCCGCGGCGGGTGCGCCGGCCGGCAGCACGCCGCCGGTCGCCGGTCCCGAGGCTTCGCGGAACGGGTTCGGAACGCCGGGTGCGCCGCAGGCCGGCGGCGGGCGCAACAACGCCGGTCCGGGTGGGACGTCCAGTGGGCCGTGTTCGGCGCCGCCCGCGCAGGGTGTGCCGGCCGGACCGTGGAACGGCTTCGGATCGGCGCCCCAGACGGGCGCTGCCTGGGACGGTCCGACCGGCGAGCAGACGGTCCGGGGCGACGTGCCGGGTTCGGCGCCGTCCTCGGGCGGCCCGCGGCCCGGCGCACACACCGCCGGCAACGCCGCCGCGCAGGCCGGTACCGGCCAAACCGGCACCGGGCAGGCAGGTGCCGGGCAGGCAGGCGCTGGATGGAACGGTGCCACGCCGCGATCCGCGCCGCCCGCCTCCGGTGCGGCTACCCGCGGGCCGGGGACGGGTGGGGCCGCGATGCCCGCCTCGGGCGCACCGGCCGGGCAGCCCGGCTGGAACGGGACCACACCGGTCTCCCCCGCGCCGGACGGGCGGCAGGCCGGCCGGAACGGGCCTACGCCGGTCTCCCCCGCGCCGGACGGGCGGCAGGCCAGCTGGAACGGGCCTACGCCGGTCTCCCCCGCGCCGGATGGGCGGCAAGTCGGCTGGAACGGGCCTACGCCGGTTTCGCCGGCGCCCGCGTCGGCGGGTGACGGGCGGCCGGTCACCGGTCGCGGTGGCGCCACTCCGGTGTCCGGGGCGCCCTCTGCGGCCGCGCCGGGTGACGGACGGCAGGTTCCGGGGCCGGGGGTCACGGCTGAGCGGCCCACAGTGGCCATGCCCAAGCCGGGCGCCGGGGCCGGGCGGGAGAAGATCGGGTTCCCGCTCAGCAGGCCGGAGCCGGTCGAGGTGGACCGGCCGTACATGGATGCGGACGGGACACTGCACAATCTGCGGCCGATCGGCCGGCTGGAGACGTCCGGGCCGGACACCGAGCCCCGGCGGTATGCCGACACGGCGTTCGGTGGTGGCTGGTTCGTCAGCAAGGGCACCGGGAAGGACGACGGCTCGGCGGCTGCCGGTGAGCCGGACACCGCGGCCACCGCGGACGGCGGCTCCACGGGAGACGGACCTGCGGGCGCCGGGGGTGGCTCCGGGCGGCACGCCTCCAAGGCAGACGGTGGCCGGACCACCGCGGAACGTGACGTCGACGGGGCCGGAACCTCCGGCGAGGCCCGGCACCAGGCCGCTGGCGAGCGGACGGCCACGGCCGGCGGACAGCAGGCCACCGCAGCCGGAGAAGCGAAGGCGGCCGGCGAAGCGAAGGCGGCCGGAGAACGGCAGGCCGAGACGGCCGGTCACCCGGACACGGCCGGGAAACGGCCGGCCGGAGACGGCGAACCGCAGGCCCGGGACGGCGGGAATCCGAGCGCCGCTGGAGAACCGCAGACCAGGACCGCTGGGACACCGGACGAGGCCGGAGAAGCGCAGGCCGAGACCGGCGGGAACCCGGGCGCGGCCGGCGGAGAACCCGGCGGAGCCGGGCAGAAGGGCGCCTCGGAGCAGGGCTCGGCCGGTGACGGCAACGGGGCGAGGACGCCGGACGTGCCGCGCGGGCCGGAACTCGCTCCGCATCTGCCGTTGACCGCGGCCGAGCTGTCAGCGATCAGGTGGCGGCTGGACGGGGCGACCCTGCGGGAGGTCGTCGACAACCGGGACGCGCTGCGGGCCCTCGGTGAGCGTCTCGACGGGCCGCTCACCGACGAGGCGGACAACATCGTCAAGGCGGGGCTGCTGAGCGTACGCGCGGAGGTGTACCGCCTGCTCGGTGAGCTGGGCATGGCTGCCGCGGCGAGCCGGCTGGCGCTGGCCCACGCCGAGTCGGCGCACGACCTGCAGTCGATGGTGATCGCTCAGGCGGAGCTGGCGCACGTGCTGCGGCTGCGGGGTGACTACATGGAGGCGGACCGGCTGTTCCAGAAGGCGGTGGAGGCGGAGGTGTCGCCGGCGGTGCGCAGTGTGGTGCACGAGAACGCCGGGCGCAGCTGCTTCGACCAGGGGCGGCACATGGAGGCGCTGGACCATTTCGCGCGGGCGATCCGGCTGGGCGCGCCGGAGGACACCGATCTGGTGGAGCGGATCGGGGTGTGCCTGGAGGCCGTCTACATCCACGTGCTGCGGGACGGCTGGGGCCCGTACCCCCGCAGGTCTCCGGAGATCCTGACCCCGCTGGGCGGTAAGCCGGCCGCGGAGTGAGTCAGGCCGAAGCGGGCAGCCGCTGGGGTGGCAGGGCCATCATGCTGCGGCCCCGGCCACCCTCCTTGGCCCGGTAGAGGGCCGCGTCGGCGACCTTCTGGAGTTCGTCGGCGCCGGTGGCGTGGTCGGGGAGGACGGCGATGCCGATGCTGAGGCTCGGTGGGCCGGACGGCAGGCCGGTGGCGGCGCCGACCCGGGCGCGGGCGAGTTCGGTGAAGCGGACGGCCGCGTAGGGGGCGGCGCGCAGCAGGACCGCGAACTCGTCGCCGCCGAGGCGGGCGACCATGTGCTCGCGGTCCTCGGCGGCGTCGCGGAGGGCGTCGGCGACGGTACGCAGGGCGAGGTCCCCGACCGCATGCCCCCAGGTGTCGTTGATCGTCTTGAAGTGGTCGACGTCGATCATGATGAGCGCGAGTGGCTCGTGGCGGCCGGCGCCGGCGACGGCCCGGTCGAGTTCGGCGTCGAAAGCGCGCCGGTTGGCGGCGCCGGTGAGCGCGTCGGAGGTCGCCTGGGTCTCCAGGACGGCGCGCAGCCGGTCGTTGCGTTCGCGGAGGCCGGCGACGACGACGGCGGTCATCGACATGGCCACGGTGAGGGCGCTCCAGTCCAGGAGCGCCTGTCCGCCCTCCTGGAACTGGAAGGCGGTGAGCGCGTGCCCGGCGGAGATCTGCGCGACGGTGAGGGCGATCATCCGGCGGTTGAGGAACATCGCGGCGTAGAGCAGCGGCCACAGGTAGAACAGCTGCGGGCCCATGGTGGCGTCCGCGGTGCCCACGTTGAGCCCGGTGATGACGCCGGCTGACACCAGCGGCACGAGCAGCCAGAACAGCCGGGGCATGGCCTGCGGGCGGCGCAGGCAGATCAGGCCGACGGTGAACAGGACGAGCGAGGTGACCGCGAGGGCGATGACCTGGCCCAGCGGGTCGCCGAGTTTCAGCAGGACGCCAGTGACAAAGTTGTAGGGCCCGGCGGCCAGCATCAGGTAGGCGACGGCACGGGCGGCGCCGTGCATGTCGCGTAACTGATGGGCCAAGGTGTTCTCCTCCGGGTCCGGTCCGAAACCATCATTCGGTTCCGGCAGGCGTCACCTGAGGCGTTGCCCGATGGCCCAGGAGTGCCTTATTCGGTACGCAGTGCGACCACCGGATCGAGCCGGCCGGCCCGCTGTGCCGGGACCACGCCGAAGATGATGCCGACGGCCGCGGACACCCCGAACGCGAGGGCCATCGACCACCAGGTGAGGGCGGCCGGGACCGGGGTGAACCGGTCGACGAGCAGGGCGGTGCCGCCGCCCAGGAGCATGCCGAGGATGCCGCCGGTGGTGGTGAGCAGCACCGCTTCGAGGAGGAACTGGACGCCGATGTCGCGGGGCCGGGCGCCGACCGCCTTGCGCAGGCCGATCTCCTTCGTCCGTTCGCGGACCGAGACGAGCATGATGTTGGAGACGCCGACACCGCCGACGAGCAGGCTGATCCCGGCGATCGCGGCGAGCACGCCGGTGAGCACACCGAGGATGTCGCCGAGCACCCCGAGGATCTGCTCCTGGGTGACCGCGGAGAAGTCGGTGTCCGGGTGCCGTTCGGTGAGGGCGGCGACGACGGCGGTGGAGAGTTCGCCGATCCGTTCCCGGTCGGGGGCGCGGATGGCGATGCCGTCGATGCGCTCGGTGCCGAGCAGGCGCTGGGCGGCGGTGACCGGCACGTGCACCTCGCCGTCGCGGTCGACGCCGAGGCTCTGCCCGAGCGGTTCGAACACGCCGATCACCCGGAACCGGACGCCGCCGATGGTGACCTGCCGGCCGATCGGGTCACGGTCGGCGAACAGGGTGCGGGCCAGGCCGGCGCCGAGGACCGCGACCCGGCGGCCGGTGCTGACGTCGGTCCGGGTCAGGTAGGCGCCCCGGTCGAGCCGGCGGACGAAGACGGTGGGGGTGGTCTCCAGGACGCCCTGCATGCTGGCGAAGCCGGTCCGCGACCCGGCGCGGACCGTCTCGCCGGAGGCGATGGTGACGGCGACCCGGCTGCGGTCGCCGACCACCCGGTTGATCGCGTCGATGTCGTCCAGGGTGAGCGGCGACGAGGTGGGCGCCGAACCGGCCTGGATGCGGCCGGGGACGACCAGGAGCAGGTTAGAGCCGAGGCCCTCGACCTGGTTCTCGATCTGCTGTTTGGTGCCGGTGCCGATGGCGACCAGGGCGACGACCGCGGCGACCCCGATGATCACGCCGAGCATGGTGAGCATGCTGCGCAGCCGGTTGGCGCGCAGCGCGTCGAGGGCGACCCGCCAGGCCTCAGCGAGTCGCACTGATCAGCCCGTCCTTCATCACGATCTGCCGCCGGGCGCGGGCCGCGACGTCCCGGTCGTGGGTGACCAGGACGACCGCGACACCGTCGTCGACCAGCGATTCGAGCAGGGCCAGCACCGACTGGCCGGTGGCCGAGTCGAGGTTGCCGGTGGGCTCGTCGGCGAGCAGCACCGACGGGCCGGTGACCAGGGCCCGGGCGATGGCGACCCGCTGCTGCTCGCCGCCGGACATCTGGTTGGGGCGGTGGGTGATCCGGTGGGCGAGGCCGACCCGTTCGAGCATGGCGGCGGCGCGCTCCCGGCGCTCCCGGCGGCCGATGCCGCGGTAGACCAGCGGCAGGCCGACGTTGTCCTGCGCGGTGGTCCGGGCGAGCAGGTGGAACGACTGGAAGACGAACCCGATCGTGGTGTTGCGCAGCTCGGCCATCTCGTTGGGGCTGAGCGTGCTGACGTCACGGCCGCCGATCAGCAGGGTGCCGCCGGTCGGCCGGTCGAGGCCGCCGAGCAGGTGCATGAGGGTCGACTTGCCGGAGCCGGAGGTGCCGACGATGGCCACGTAGTCGCCCGGCTCGACGGTCAGCGACACGCCGCGCAGCGCGGGCACCGACACCCCGTCCAGCTGGTAGGTGCGGCTCACGTCGTCGGCGACGATCGCGGCCGTCACGGCGCCTTCTGACCGGCGTCGACCTGGTCGGCGCCGGCGACCACGACCCGCTCCCCGGCGCTCACCCCGGAGACGATCTGCACGGTGTCCTCACCCTGCACCCCGAGCCGCACCGGCACCGACGTGTAGCGGCCGTCCCGGACCGTCCACACCGTGTCGTGCCCGTCGGCGCTGACCACCGCCGAGGCGGGGACGGTGACCGCGCCGGCGGCCTGCCGCACCTTGAGGCGGATGACCGCGCTCATGCCCGGCCGTGGCGCCGGGGCGGTCTCGCCGCTGTCCGCGAACGATCCCTCGCCGAGGTCGAGGCGCACCCGGTAGGAGACGCCGCCGCGGGCCGAGGTGGTGGGCAGCAGGTCGACCGCCCGGACGGTGGCCGGATAGCCGGCGCCGGGGGCGGCGTCCAGCTCGACCTCCGCCTCGACGCCCTCGCTGACCAGGAGCACGTCGGTCTCGTCGACCTCGGCGGTGAGCCCGAGCCGGCCGGTGTCGACGACGGTCACCACCGGGGTGCCGGCCGCGACCCAGCCGCCCTCGGGGATCGCGGTGTCCACCCCGGACATCCCGCCGGAGGTGCCGGCCGGGGCCTGCCCGGTGCCCAGCAGGCCGGCGAGGGAACTGCCACCGGTCTGCGCCGGGCCACCGAGTTGCACCACACCGGCTACCGGGGCGCGCAGGGTGAGCGCGTCGACGGCGGCGTCGGCCAGCTCGTACGCCTGCTCGGCCTGCAACCGCTGGGCGGCGGAGAGGGTGCCCATGGCGCGGCTCAGTGAGGCGACGCCGCGCTCCACCGACCGCAGGGCGGTCGCCGAGGCCGCCGAGGCGGTCTCGTAGTTCTTCTCGGCCGCGTCGACCTGGTGCAGCAGCGTCTTCTTGACCTGCGGGTCGGTGATCTGCGCGGCGGCCGCCCGGGCCTGCTCGAACGCGTCGGCGGCCTGCCGGTCGGTGCGTTTGCGGACGGCCGCGAACTCGGCGGTCCCGCCGGTGCTGATGCCACCACCGGACGGGGCCTGCTCGACCGCCTCGGCCGCGGCGGCGCGGCGGCGGGTCAGCTCGGGTGAGTCGATGACGGCGAGCACGTCACCCTTGCGGACCCGGCGGCCGGGCTCGGCATGCAGCTCGCGGAGGGTGCCGGAGGCGGGCGCGGTCAGGGTCGCGGCGGTCCGCGCGGTCACCGTGCCGGGCGCCTCGACGATCTCGTCGACCGTGCCGACCTGCGCGTTGCCGAGCCGGACCGGGTCGGGGGCGTCGTCGCAGGAGGCCGCGCTCATCGGGAGCAGCACCAGAACGCCGACGGCCACGATCACCACACGTGAGCGATACACGGACGCCACTCTAATGCCGCCGGAAAACAGCGGGCCGCCCCCGGAGGGACGGCCCGCTGTGGTGTCACGCGACGATCAGGTGCCGGGGCGGCGGCCGAAGACCTTCACGGTCATGCCGATCTTGCCGATGCTCCAGTACTTCTGGGCGTCCTGCTGAAGGAGGTTCACGCAGCCGTGCGACCCGCGCCACTTGTCGTGGATGTAGGTCGTGGTCTGGTGGAAGCCCCGGCCGCCGATGAAGCGCTGCCAGTACGGCAGCCACACCTCGTACGGGTCGGACCACTCCTTCTTCGTCCGCTTGTTGATCGTGAAGGTGCCCGCCGGGGTCCGGTAACCCTTGTACCCGGTGCGGGTGACGGTCGGCTTGACGTACACCGCGCCGTTCTTCATCACCCACGTCGTCTGGTTGGTCAGATCGACGCAGAAGGTGATGCCCTTCTTCTTGGCCTTGCAGGCCGCCGTCTTCGTCGACGCCAGTCGCTTGGCGACGTCGAAGGTGGTCGGGCCGGCCAGGCCCTTGGCCGGCTGGATGCCGAACCGCTTCTGGAACTTGATGATCGCGGCGCAGTCGGCGGGCGACTGCTTGCCGTCGACCGTCACCGTGCCGTATCCGCCCAGCTGCTTGAGGTAGCCCTCGACCTGCTTCTGGTACTTGCCGGTCGCGCACGACGCGGCGGCCGCCTTGGTGACCACCGTGGTGGTCACGGCCGCGGTCACCGGCGCGGACGCACCGGCGCTCGCCGGCGTCAGCGCGAAAGCGCCGAGACCGCTGCCGACCAGTACGGCCATGGCCGTACTGGCGAGGCGAGCGGAAACCCGTCCCCTTGCCAACGTTCCTCCCCAGGAGTGATGTCCGCACATAGAAGCACAGCCAGCCCCCCCTGTGGAGTACGGGGACGGCCGGTGACACGAAACCGGTATGCCATCGGCATCCGGAGCCACCGGGTTGAGGTGATTCAGCTACGGGGAGTGGCGAAATCCTGAACCCAGTAGGGCGTGTCGTCGGCGGCCAGCGCCAGCCCGACCCCCATCTGGCCGAGCCGGCAGTCCAGGATGTTCTCCCGGTGGCCGGGGCTCTTCATCCAGTCGGCCATCACCCGGTACGGGCTGTCCTGCCCCTTGGCGATGTTCTCGCCGTACCGCCGCCACGGGTACCCGGCGCCGGTCACCCGGCTGCCGGCCTTCTCCCCGGCCGGGGACTCGTGGTCGAAGTAGCCGCGCCGGGCCATGTCCGAGGCGTGCCGGTTGGCGGCCTGGATCAGCCGCCGGTCCAGGGTGATCGGGTCACAGCCGGCCTCCCTGCGCTCCTGGTTGACCAGCGCCAGGACCTGCTGCTGCACCGGCGACTGCGGGCCGGGCGCGGCCGACGCGGCGGTGATCGCGGTCCGGGACGCGACGATCGGGTCGGCCCCGGCGGCGGCCCGGCCGGACGGAAGCTCCGGTTCGGACCATCGGGGCGGCTTCTCCCGCAACGGCGCGTCGCCCCATCCGGACACCGGCGGCCGCCCGGACGGGGCGACGTCCGGAGTGCCCGGAGGCGCGTACGCGAGCGCCTGGGTGGCCCACCCGCAGACCACCAGCGCCGCCCCAGCCAGCCCGAGTCCCACCGCAGGTCCACGCATGTCCACCGTCGATCCCTCCGCTACGACAGCCCGGCCGTTCCGGGCCGCCCAGAGATGACCAACGGCCCGGCCAGCGGAAACGGAACGGAACCCGGATCAGGCATGTCGCACAGCCGCACAGGATTCCGGCGTTCTTCCGTCTATCGGGGTAATCCACTCAGTCCGATCTCCTCGCCCCTCCGGTGGTCCCGGCCGTAGGTTCGCCGTCGCTACGGTTTCGCGGTGCGCAACCGATACCTGGACACGCTCCGTGCCGCGGCGATCGTCCGGGTCGTCGTCTATCACCATTTCGGGTGGGCGTGGCTGTCGCTCGCGCTGCCGGCGATGGGTGTCATGTTCGCGGTGGCCGGGTCGCTGACGGCCGCGTCCCTGGACCGCCGGCCGGCCGGCCCGGTGGTGCTGTCCCGGCTGCGCCGCCTGCTGCCTCCACTGTGGCTGCTCGGCGCGGTCGTCGTCCCGGCCATGATCACCACGGGCTGGACGGCGCAGCCGGCCCGGTTGGTCTTCTGGGTGCTGCCGCTGGCCGACCCGCCCGGCAGCGCCGGCGCCGTCGACGCGTGGGAGCCGCTCTGGTACATCCGCGCCTACCTGTGGTTCGTGCTGCTCACGCCGCTGCTGTACGCGCTGTGGAAGCGGGCCGGCTGGGCGCTGGTGGCGCTGCCGATCGCCGGCATCGTCGTGCTCGACAAGACCGGTTTCACGCTGCCGGACGCGGCCGACTCGGCGATGTGGGACCTGGTCACCTACGGCGCCTGCTGGATCGTCGGGTTCGCGCACCGGGACGGCCGGCTGGCCCGGCTGCACCCGGCCATCGCCTTCTGGGGCGCGGTCGGGCTCGGCGCGGCCGCCCTGTTCTGGCAGGCCGGGCATCAGGGCGAGGACGCGTGGGACCTGAACGACGTGTCCGAGTCGCAGGCGCTCTGGTCGCTGGCGTTCGTGCTGCTGGTGCTGCGCTGGCAGCCGGACATGACCCGGTTCGCCGCGATCCGGCCGCTGGACCGGCTGGTCAGCCTGCTCAACGGGCGGGCCGTCACCATCTACCTCTGGCACAACATCGCGATCGCGGCGATCTGGCCGGTGCTGGAGTTCACCGGGCACGACGACCTGGGCCGGCTGGAGGGCCCGGTCACCCTGGCGATGACGTTCCTGCTCACCGGGGTGGCGGTGGTCGCGTTCGGCTGGGTCGAGGACCTGGCGGCGGGCCGGGCGCCCCGGTTGTGGCCGGCTTACCAGCCACCCCGCGCGCAGCCGGACGCCGGAGAGCCACCCCGCGCGCAGCCGGACGCCAGAGAGCCACCCCGGGCCCAGCCGGACGCCGGAGAGCCGCCCGCCGGGGAGCCGATCACCGAACGGATCATCCGGGACACACCGCCGGTGGCGCCGCGCCCTCCGCAGCAGGGCCGGCGGCACCTCTCCGCGGACCCGGTCACCGAGCGGATCGTCCGGGACCTGCCGGTGGCCGGGCGGCCACCGGTCCAGCCGCGGGGGCACGAGGGTGTGCCGTGGGCCGGGAACACCGCTCCCCAGCAGGGCGGTGCGCCGTTGCCGCTGCGGTTCACCGGGCGCGACGGCGCCCCCTGAACAGGCTGTCCCGGCGCGCGGAAGGGCGGCCACGCGCCGGGGCAGCCGGCTCCCGGACGACCGGTCCAGCCGACCGGCCCAGAACCGGTCGGCCGGACCCGGGAAACGGGACGCCGGACCTGCGGGAAAACACGAAAGGGCCAGGTCAGACGGGATGCGGGCGGCGTACGCCGGGAATGTTTGAAAGCGAGCGAAGCTCGCAAACCGGTGGCTAGCCTGAGGCCGTGGGGGGGCTGCCGGGCGGTGTGCTGACTCCGGCGCTGGACGCCGGAGTCGCCGCGCTTGTCTTCCGGGCCGGGCCGCTCTACTGCGCGCTGCCCCTCGGCGAGGTCATCGAGACCATGCGCCCGCTGCAGACCAGGCCGCTCGCCGGCACCCCGTCCTACGTGCGCGGGCTGACCATCCTGCGCGGCGCCCCGGCTCCGGTGATCGACATGACCAGGCTGCTGACCGGGGTCGAGGCGCCCGTCGACAGGTACGTGGCGGTCCGCGCCGGCCGCGGCCCGGTCGCCTGCGCCACCGGCCCGGTGCTCGGCGTCCGCGACATCGAGGTGGAGCCGCCGGAGGGGCCCGCCGCGCTGTTCACCGGAGTCTCCAAGGCCCTGATCGCGGCCGTCGGCACGGTCGGGACGGAACCGCTGCTGCTGCTGCACAGCATCGCCGCGGTGCCCGACGAGGTGTGGGAGGCCGCCGGTGGCACGCCATCGGAGGCCCCGTCATGATCGCGGCGGCGTCGCTGACCCGGTTCCGGGAGCTGCTCCAGCGACGCCTGGGCTGGACGTTCGCCGACAACGACCTGGGGCAGACGGCCGAGGTGCTGACGGCCCGGGCCCGCGCGCACGGGCTGACCGAGCGCGAGTACCTGGACCGGCTGTCCGGGCGCCGGTGGACCGCCGAGGTGGCCGAGCTGGCGAGCGCGCTGAGCATCACCGAGACGTACTTCTTCCGGCACGAGGAGCAGTTCCGGGTGCTGCGCGAACGGGTGCTGCCGGAGCTGATCGAGGCGCGGGCCGGGCAGCGGGTGCTGCGGCTGCTGTCGGTCGGCTGCTCGTCCGGGGAGGAGGCGTACTCGCTGGCCATCGCGGCGATCCGGGCCCGGCCGGGACCGGACTGGATCGTGACGGTGACCGGGGTCGACGCCAACCGGGAGGTGCTGCGCCGGGCCCGGGGCGCGGTCTACTCGTCCTGGTCGCTGCGGGACACCCCGGAGGACGTGCGCCGCCGCTGGTTCCGGCCTGCCGAGGACGGTTTCCGGGTGGCCGACGAGGTGACCGGCACGGTCCGGTTCGTCGAGCACAACGTGGCCGGCGACGACCCGCAGCTGTGGCATCCGGCCCGCTACGACGTGATCTTCTGCCGGAACCTGCTGATGTACCTGACCGCCGACGTCGCGGCCGAGCTGATCCGCCGGATGACCCGGGCCCTGACCGAACAGGGGTTCCTCTTCCTCGGGCACACCGACTCGCTCGGCAGCCGTCCGGACGGCCTGGACGTCTGCCACGCCAACGGCACCGTCTACTACCAGCGGCGGGCCGTGGCCCCGGCCCGCGAGGAGGCCCCGGCCCATCCGCCGCGGCGGGTTCCGGCCGCTCCCCCGCCGCCGGCGTCGCGGCCGTCCGCCGGCCGGGGCGACCAGCAGCGGGTGCTGGGGCTGATGCGCGACGACAGGTTCGCCGAGGCGCTCGACCTGGCCGGCAGCGCCGACTCGCTGACCAGGGGCGTGCTGCTCGCCCAGCTGGGACGGGTCGACGAGGCCCGGGACACCACGAACCGGCTGCTGCACGCCGGCGGGCCACAGGCCGACGCCCACCACCTGCTCGGCGTCTGCCACGAACTGGACTGCGCGGAACTGGCGGTCGGGCAGTACCGGCTGGCGGCGTACCTGGATCCGCAGTTCGCGATGCCCCGGCTGCGGATGGGCCTGCTCGCCCGCCGGCGCGGCGACGACCGGGGCGCCGCCGACCACCTGGCCGCCGCGCTGGAGCTGCTGACCGGTGAGCACGAGGAACGGATCGTGCAGTTCGGCGGCGGGTTCGGGCGGCTCGCGCTGACCACGCTGTGCCGCACCGAACTCGACGCGTGCGGGGTCCGCCGATGACCCGGGCGACGACCGTGGCCGAGCGGGTGGCCCGGCTGCGGGCGGACTTCGACAGGTCCTTCGCCGACCCGGCCCGCGTCTTCGACGGCGAGAACATCGAGCTTCTGGCGGTACGGGCGGGCGAGCGCCCGTACGCCATCCGGCTGGACCAGGCGTCCGGTGTGCATCCGGACCGTCCGGTGACCCCGCTGCCCACCACGGTCCGGGCACTGCTCGGGGTGGCCGGTTACGCCGGCGTCGTGGTGCCGGTCTACGACCTGGCCGCGCTGCTCGGCCATCCGGTGCCGCAGCGGCCCCGCTGGCTGCTGCTCACCACCGGCGCCCCGCCCCTGGCGTTCGCCTTCCACGAACTGGACCGGCATCTGCGGGTCCCCGCCACCGACGTGATCGACGGTGGCGGCCGGCCGGGCTGCCTGCACGGCATGGTCCGGCTCGACGACGGCGACCGGCCGATCGTGGACGTGCCGGCCACCCGCGAGCTCGTACACCAGCTGGCCGGACACCGGCCCGTCCCCGAGGAGATCCGATGATGGCCGGGCGTACCTACGGCGGGAAACTGGCGATCGGTGTCGGCATCACCGTCACGCTGACCCTGCTCACCATCGTGACGTCGGTGGTCGGGCTGACGTTCGTGGTGAAGTCCAAGGACGCCACCATCGCGTCGGCGACCGACGACCTGAGCAGCGCGGAGAACCTGAGCCGGCTGATGGAGATGCGCATCGCCGACTACCGGGCCTACCTGCTGAACAAGGCCGCGCAGGCGGCCCAGCTGACCGAGCAGAGCCATCAGGAGTTCCGCAAGCTGCTCGGGGAGATGGCCAAGGGGACCGCCGACCCGGAGTCGAGACAGAAACTGGACGACATCAGCGCCATCGACGACAGGCACGCGGCGCTGACGGCCGAGATGATGACCCTGCGCACGCAGACCAATGACATCGACGAGATCAACCGGCAGAACGATCTGCGGGTGGTGCCGGTTCGCGAGGAGCTGCGCAAGGCACTCGCCGAGCTGGTCGCGCTGGTTCGGGCCGACGTCGCCGAGAGCAGGCAGGCGTCGTCGACCCGGGCCACTCAGGCGATCGTGCTGGTCATCAGTCTGGGCGCGCTCACCACGATCAGCGCCGTGCTGGTCGCGATGCGGCTGAGCCGCGACCTGAAGCGCGAGGTGGGCACCGCGGTCGGGCACATCCAGAGCTCGTCGGCCCAGCTCGAGGCGGCCGCCGCGCAGCAGGTCAACGGCGGCCGGGACCAGGCCAGCGCGATGAGCGAGATCACCACGACGATCAGCGAGCTGCTGATCACCTCCCGGCAGATCGCGGACACCGCCCAGCGGGTCTCGAAGATCGCCGAGGAGACCGAGGCCGCCGCCCGCGCCGGTGACGCGACCATCGACCAGACCCGCACGTCGATCGGCACGATCCGCTCCCAGGTCGACCAGATCGTCCAGCACATGCTCGCGCTGGGTGAGAAGTCGCAGCAGATCGGCCTGGTCGTGGACCTGGTGTCGGAGCTGGCCGAGCAGACCAACATCCTGGCCATCAACGCCACCATCGAGGCCAGCGGCGCCGGCGAGTGGGGGCGGCGGTTCGCGGTGGTGGCCGAGGAGATCCGCAAGCTGGCCGACCGGACCGCGGCGTCGGCCAAGGAGATCCGGGCGCTCATCGAGGACGTCCGGGGCGCGGTCAACACCACGGTGATGGCCACCGAGATCGGCGCGAAGGCGGTCGACGCCGGGGCCCGGCAGTTCGACGACGCCACCAACTCGTTCCGGGAGATCGTGCAGCTGGTGTCCACCACGAACGACGCCACCCGCGAGATCGAGCTGTCCACCAAACAGCAGACCACCGCGGTCGAGCAGGTCAACATCGCCGCCTCGGACACCGCCCGGGTGTCCCGGGAGACCGAGGCCAGCGCCGTCCAGACCAAACAGACCGCCACCCACCTCAGCACCCTCTCCAGTGACCTGCTGGAAATGGTCGGTACCGGGCGCCACTGATGGCCGAGAGCAGGGATCCGCTCCGCTACTTCCGGATCGAGGCGCGTGAGCTGGCCGACCAGATCAGCGCCGGGGTGCTCGACCTGGATCAGCGGTCCGGGCCGGAGGTGGTCGCGAAGCTGCTCCGGTTCGCGCACACGCTCAAGGGCGCGGCGCGGGTGGTCAAGCAGAAGGACATCGCCGACCGGGCGCACGCGTTCGAGGAGGTGCTGGTCCCGCACCGGGCCGGGGAGAGCGCGCTGGCCGCCGACGAGATGCGCGAGCTGCTGCGCCTCAACGACGAGATCACCTCCTTCGTGGCGGCGATGGAGAACCCGGCCCCGCCGCCAGCAGCCGACCCCTCGCCGGCAGCGGCGGAACCGGCCCCGGCCGCCGTGCGGGAGCCCGAGCCGGCCACCCAGCGGGCCTCCACCCAGGACCTCGACGAACTGCTGGACGCGATCGGCGAGACCAACACCCGGATGGCCCCGCTGCGCGCCGGGTGCGCCACCGTGGAGCGCCTGCACCGGTCCGCCGAGAGCCTCGCCGACCAGCTGCGCCTGGGCCGGAGCACCACCACCGGGACCGTCCGGACCGCCGCCGAACGGCTCGCCGGGGAGCTCGGTTCGGCCGCCCGCCGGTTCACCGACGCCGTCGACCAGATCGAACGGGAGCTCGACGACGTCCGGGCCAAGGCCGAGGGGCTGCGGCTGGTGCCGGTCAGCTCGGTGTTCACCGCGCTGCGCCGGGCCGTCCGGGACGCCGCCGACGCCGAGGGACGGCGGGTGCGGTTCGCCGCGCGGGGCGGCGGGATCCGGATGGGCGCGCACCTGCTCGGTCCGGTCAGCGGGGCGTTCCTGCACGTGGTCCGCAACGCCGTGGCACACGGGATCGAACCCGAGGACGTGCGGCTCGCGGCCGGTAAACCGGCCGAGGGGACGATCACCGTCGAGGTCGAACGGCGGGGGCGGTTCGCGGTGTTCCGGTGCCTCGACGACGGGCGCGGCTTCGATCTGGACGCGTTACGGCGTACCGCTGAGGCCCGTGGTCTGCTGCCGGCCGGCGGCCCGCCGCCGGACATCGACGATCTGCTGCGGCTGGTTCTGCAGGGTGGCATCAGCACGTCGCCGTCGGTGACCGAGGTGGCCGGCCGCGGCATCGGGATGGACGCCGTCCGTGAGGTCGCCGCCCAGCTCCAGGGCGAGGTGACGGTACGCAGCACACCCGGCCGCGGCGCCACGGTGGAACTGGTCATCCCGCTGGCCCTGCTGGCGATGACCGGCCTGATCGTCGAGGCCGGCGGCACCGTGGCCACCCTGCCGCTGGACGCCGTCCGGGCGTGTGTGCGCCTCGGCGCCGGCGAGGCCGCGGCCGCCGTCGCCAGCGGGCGCCTGATCCACGAGGACACCGCGGCCCCGTTCCTGCCGCTGGCCGAGGCCCTCTACGCCGGGTCGACCGTGCCCGACTCGCCGGGCATCGGCGCGGCCGTCGTGGTGAACGGCCCGGACGGGGTCTTCGCCATCGGCGTGGAACGGCTCGCCGGGACGTCCGCCCTGGTCGCCCGCCCGCTGCCGGACCTCGCCCCGGCGTCGCCGGTGATCGGCAGCGTCGCCGTCGACGCGGACGGCAACCCGCGGCTGGTGCTGGACCCGGTCGGGCTGTCCGAGGAGGTGCTGCGCAGCCACCAGGGCGCCCGGCCGCTGCCCGCCGCCACCGCCGAGCCGCTGCCGATCCTGGTCGTCGACGACTCGCTGACCACCCGGATGCTGGAACGCAGCATCCTGGAGTCGGCCGGGTACCAGGTCGACCTGGCCGCCTCCGGCGAGGAGGGCCTGGAGAAGGCCGGCGCCGGGCGGTACGGCCTGTTCCTCACCGACATCGACATGCCCGGCATCGACGGGTTCACCTTCGTCGAACGGACCCGCGCCGACCCGAAACTCGCAGCCGTCCCGGCGATCCTGGTCAGCTCGCGGGCCAGCGCCGCCGACCGGGACCGCGGGCGCGCGGCCGGGGCCAGCGCCTACGTGGTGAAGGGCGAGTTCGACCAGGAGCAGCTGCTCGATCACATCAGGCGTCTGGTGGTCCGCTCGTGACGACCCGGGTCCTGATCGTGGAGGACTCCGCGACCATGCGGCACCACCTGCGCGAGGCGCTGCAACCCGACCCGCAACTGGAGATCGTCGGTGAGGCCGTGGACGGGGAACGGGCCGTGCAGATGGTCGCCCGGCTACGGCCCGACGTGATCACGATGGACATGATGCTGCCCGGGATCAGCGGGCTGGCCGCGACCGAGCAGATCATGGCCGAGCACCCGACCCCGATCCTGGTGGTGTCGTCGGCCGACCGGGAGGAGCTGTTCAGCACATACAACGCCCTGGCCGCGGGGGCGGTGGACGTGATGGAGAAGCCGCGCGGCGACGACTCCGACGTGGACTGGGCGTTCCGGCTGCGGACGTCGCTGCGGATCGTCGCCCGGATCCGGGTGATCACCCATCCACGGGCCCGGCTGGGCCGCCGGGACCTGCCGCCGGCCCCGGCCGCGCCGATGCCGGTGCCGGTGCCCGTCCCGCCGGGTGGCCTGGCCGTGGTCGTGGTGGGCGCCTCCACGGGCGGGCCGGCCGCGCTCACCGAACTGATCCGCGGCCTGCCGCCGAGTTTCCCGACACCCGTTCTGGCGGTGCAGCACATCGCGGCCAGCGAACAGTTCGCCGAGGCGTTCTCCGACTGGCTGGCCGGGCAGACCCGCCGCGACGTGCGCTACGCCAAGGACGGCGCCCCGGTCAACCGGGCCGCCGGGCAGATCCTGCTCGCCCCGCCGGACCGGCACCTGTTCGTCCGGGACGGGCTGATGCGGCTCAGCGCGGGCCCGCCCCGGCACTCCTGCCGGCCGTCGGTGGACGTGCTGTTCGAGTCGGTCGCCGACGACTTCGGGCCGAGCGCCGCCGGCTGCCTGCTCACCGGGATGGGCCGGGACGGCGCGGCCGGGCTGCTGCAGATGCGCAACCGGGGCGCGGTCACGTTCGCCCAGGACGAGCACAGCTGCACCGTCTACGGGATGCCGCGGGAGGCGGCGCTGCTCGGGGCGGCCCGGCACGTGCTGCCGCCGGCCCGGATCGCGGCCCGGCTCGGCGAGCTGCATCCGACGGCGGTCCGCCGATGACCCCGACCGTGCTGATCGTCGACGACAGCCTGACCGTACGGATGGACCTGCACGAGGCGTTCTCCGACGACGGGTTCGCGACCATCCTGTGCGCGACCGGCGCCGAGGCGCGCAGCGCGTTCACCGGCGCCAGTTTCCAGGCGGCCGTGCTGGACGTGCTGCTGCCCGACGCCGACGGCCTGGAACTGCTCACCGAACTGCTCGGCACACCCGGCCGGGACGGGGTGGTGACGATGCTGCTGTCCAGCGAGAGCGAGGTCACCGACCGGCTGGCCGGGCTGCGGATCGGCGCCGACGAGTACGTCGGCAAACCCTACGACGCCGGGTACGTGGTGGCCCGTACCCGCCAATTGCTCGGGGAGACGCCGGACCGGGCCGCGGACCGCACCACCATCCTGGTCATCGACGACAGCATGACGTTCCGGGAGCAGCTGCGGGAGCTGCTCGAACCGGAGGGCTACGCGGTGCTGACCGCGTCCGGTGGCGAGGAGGGCCTGCGGATGGCCGCCGACCGCCGGCCGAACGCGGTGATCGTCGACGGGGTGATGCCCGGCATCGACGGCGCCACCGTGATCCGCCGGATCCGGCTCGACCCGGCGCTGCGCGACACCCCCTGCCTGCTGATGACCGCGGCCGACGACTACGCCACCGAGATGCAGATGCTGGACGCCGGCGCCGACGCGTTCGTGCGCAAGCAGCAGGACCTGGCGGTGGTGCTGGCGAAACTGGCGGCGGTGCTGCGGCAGAGCGCCGAACAGCTGCCGATCGAGGCGCTCGGCGGCATGCACGGCGCCGGCAAGGTGCTCACCGTCGGCCCGGATCGCGCCGAACTCGACAGGTGGGCCGAGGCCCTGCGCGCCGACGGGTACGACGTCGTGCACGCCACCGGCATCGACGACGCCCTCGACCTGCTCGCCGCCCAGCCCGTCGACTGCATCGTGATCGACCTCGACGGCGACGCCGGCCGGGCCCGTGACGACTGCCGGCAACTGCGGGAGGTGCCGCAGGTCGGCGAGCTGCCGCTGGTGATGACCGGCCCGGAGGAACGGATGCTGGACTGCCTGGCGGCCGGCGCCGACGACTACGTGCGCGACACCGATGTTCCGGAGGGGCTGCGGGTGCACGTACGCGCGCAGATCCGCCGCAAACAGTCGCACGACGAGGCGCGCCGCATCCGTGAGGAGCTGATGCGCCGCGAGCTGGACGCCGCCGAGGAGCGGTCGGCCCGGCAACTCGCCGAGGCGCGGGCGGCGATGGTCGAGGAGCTGGAGTGGCGCAACCGGGAGCTGGAGGCGTTCTCCGGCTCGGTGTCGCACGACCTGCGCGGCCCGCTCCAGGTGATCAGCAGTTTCGCCGAGCACATGCTGGAGGAGGACGAGGAGCCGCTCGGCGAGAAGACCCGCTACCGGCTGACCCGGATGCATGCGGCCGCGATGCGGATGGCCGACCTGGTCGAATCGCTTCTCATCCTGGCCCGGGCCAGCCGCGGCGAGCTGCGGCGGGAACATTTCGACATGACGGCGACGGCCCGCCAGGTGATCGGCGAGGTCGCGGCCCGCGACCCCGAGCGGCAGGTGACCTTCACGGTACGGGAGCAGATGACCGCCGACGCCGACGAGGGCCTGGTCCGGGTGATCCTGGAGAACCTGATCAACAACGCGGTGAAGTTCACCCGCAAAGTGGACGGCCCGGTCGTCGAGGTCGGCGCCGACGCCGGGCGGTTCTACGTGCGCGACAACGGCGCCGGGTTCCCGCCGGAACAGGCCGGGCAGCTGTTCCGGCCGTTCGCCCGGCTGCACGACGCCCGCGACTTCCCCGGCACCGGCATCGGCCTGACCACCGTGCACCGGGCCGTCGAGCGGCACGGCGGGGAGATCTGGGCGGAGAGCGGGGAGGGCCGGGGCGCGACGTTCTGGTTCACGCTGCCGGCCACATCGGAGCACGCCGGGCCCGAACGGCGTGGCGGTCCACGCCGTTCGGGCTGAGACCTCAGCGGATGTACGCCAGCCCGTCGGACACCACGGTCGGGCGGCCGGACGTGCCCGCCACCACGATCGCGACGGTGTGCTTCTTCACCGTGGTCGACGACACCCACAGCGCCTGGCGGTACTTCGTGCCGGCCGAGCGGGTGTCGATGGTCGCGACCTTCTTGCCGTCCAGGTAGACGTACACCTTGCCGGTCTTGGATCCGCGGGAGAACAGCAGCGCCGCCGACCGTCCGGTGAACGTCCAGGTCAGCTTGGCGTTCTTGCCGGTCGCGGCGAGAGCCTTCCCGCCCAGGTACGAGCTGCCGGTCCGCTTCGACCAGGTGCCGGACTTCTTGGCGGCGGTCTCGGCGGACAGCACCACACTGCGCGACATCCACGCGGCGCGGGTGTTGCCGGCCACGTCGCGGGCGGTGATGTTCCAGCTGGAGGTGCCGGGCTTGACCGTGGTGGACCAGCTCGCGACCGGGCCCAGCGTCGCCGCGCGCGGGCTGGTCACGGTGTATCCGGCGAACTTCAGGTTGTCGGTTCCGGTCAGGCCCAGCCGCACCGGCACCGCCGACGCGCTGTAGGTGCCGGTGAGCAGGTTCAGCGGCAGCGCGGCGCGGTAGGCAGGGGCCGTGGTGTCGCCGTAGATCGTCACGCCGACCCGGGCGGTGCTGCCGGAGGTGTGCACGGCCCGGACCGTGACACCGTGGCCGCCGGCCGGGACCGCCACCGTGGCCGCGCGGGCGTCACCGGCCAGGGTGGCTTTCACCGTGTTGTCGACGAGGATCTCGAAACGGGCGAGGTCAGCCGACGGGGTCGCGGTGCTCCAGGCCAGTTTCGCCGCGGTCTTCACGAAGTACGCGCCGCCGGTGTAGCCGCCGCCGGTCACCGAGGTCAGCGCCAGGCCGGTCACCATCAGCTGCGACTTCGCGCGGATGTCGGCCAGCTTCGCGTACAGGTTGGCGCCCGGGCAGGCGGTGGCGTCGGCGTCGCGGTGGCCGGACAGCCGGGGCACGGTGATCTTCGTGCCCTGGGCGAGCTTGTCGTTGGCCACGCCGGCGGTGAACGTGCCCTGGGCGGCCGGGTTGAAGCCGTACTTGCCGAGGCGGGCCGCGGCGACCTGGGCGATGATCGTCTCGATGGCGGCGGTCGACGCGGCCGTCTCGTAGTTGCCGATCACCGCGATCGCGGCGTAACCGGTGTTGAAACCGACCGTGGCGGCCGGGACGATCGCGTTCTCCACGCCGCCGCGCCGGCCCTCGAACAGCCGCCCGCACTTGTCGACCATGTAGTTGTAACCCAGGTCGGACAGGCCCTTGACCTTCACGTCGTTGCTCTGGATCGACCGCACGATGGCCGCCGAGTCCGTGCAGTCGTAGTCGTTCGTGGTGCCGGTGTGGTGCACCCAGACCGCGTTGACCACCTTGGCGTCGGTGACGCTCCCGACGATCGTCTCGTCGGCGCTCCACGCGGTACGGGTGTAGTAGGTCGGGAACTGCGCCTTCACCGGCGCGGTCGAGGTGGGGGCGACGGTCGGCTCGCTCGCCACCGCGGCCACGGCCGGCGCGACCTCCTGGACCACCGAGTCGACCCCGGCGTCCGGGTCCTCCTCGACGACGGCCGGGGCCTGCTCCTCGACGACCGCGGGCGCCTCGGCCGGCGGCTCCTCCACCGTCTCGTCGACCGGGCCGTCACCCTCGATCGGCTCCTCGGCCGGGGTGCTCCCGGACTCGCTCGGCGACGCGGACGGCGACGGCTCAGCGGGCCCGCTCGGCGACGGCTCGCCACCGCCCCGGCCGCTGCTCTCCGTTCCCGGGTCGATCAGGTCCAGCCGCAGGCCCTTCGTCAGGCCTGCCTTGCCGCCGATCCGGACCGCGACGCCGTCGGACGGGCCGGCCCACAGCGGCTCGGTCGCGCCCCGGCGGCCCGGGGTGGCGGCCTCGGCGGCGTCCGGGCCGGTGTCCGCCCTCTCCAGCTTCTGCCAGCCGGACCACTTGCCGGACTTCACGGCCCGGGTACGGACCTCGATTGTGCCGTCCGGCTCGGCCGACGGATCCGACCAGCTCACGCCGAGCAGGCTGAACCGCTCGGTGTCCCGCTGCTTCTCCCCGCCGGCCACGGTCAGGTCGAGGCTGCTCAGCGCGGTGCGGATGCGCGGCGGCTGCGCGGCCGGGTCGGGCGGCACCTCGGTGGGCGCCGCGGGCGGGGCGGCCTCGGCCGGCGCCGAACCGGACGGCCAGGTCAGGACGGCCACGCCGCCGCCCGCTGCGAGCACGGCGACCGCCGTGCCGATACCGATCGCCAGCTTGCGCCGCATCCGCGTGTCCCCCGCGCTGAGAAAGATTCACTTGCGGCGGAGAACCTACCGGACGATCCGTCCCCGTCCCGTCCCACATAGGCGAAACGAGATGTGCAATCGGCAACACCCCGACGCCGGCCCGCCGACCGGAAGTGGTCGGCGGGCCGGGACGGGCGGCGGCGGTCAGTCGGTGCCGAGGGCGGTCACCGGGCTCACCCGGGCCGCGCGGCGGGCCGGCAGGACACCGGCCAGCGCCGTCAGCGCGACCAGAACCAGGAAGACCGCGACGAGCTGCCACACCGGGAAGGTGAGCGGCGCGTCGTTGGCGAGGGCGGCGACCGCGAGCCAGGCGTACGGGACACCGAGGACGAGCCCGAGCACCGCGCCGATCACGCCGTACAGGGCGGACTCGGTGGTGAGCATGGCGTGCAGTCCGCCGCGGGACATCCCGACCGCACGGAGCAGGCCGGATTCGCGGACCCGTTCGACGACCGACAGCGCCGTGGTGGCGCCGACGCCGACGATCGCGATCAGGACGGTCAGCCCGATCAGGGCCAGCGCGATCACCATCAGGGTGGCCAGCGCGTCGTTGATCTGGTCGCGCTGGTCGGCGAGGACCTCGACGCTGATGTCCGGCTGGGCGCTGGCGGCCGCCCGCAGCGCCTGGAGACCCGCGGTGCGGCCCTCCTCCCCGGCGCCGGCGGCGTCGGCGAGGACCCCGGTCGGCGCGGCCGGCACACCGAGCTTCGTCAGGTCGGACGGGTCGAGCAGGGCCTCGGTGTGCAACGGCGTCTGGCCGCCGAGCACTGCGGCGACGGTCAGGCGTACCTCCTTGCCCTCCCGTTTGAGGGTGATCTGCCCGCCGGTGGTGACCCCGGCGTTCTCGGCGAGGTATCCCGCGATGATCGCCTTGCCGGGGGCGAGGTCGGTGACGTCGCCGGAGACCGTGTCGAGCCCGGCCAGGCGGGGCAGCGCGGTCATCGACACGTCGGTGGCGCCGGCGTCCTGGAAGTCGCCGATGGTGATCCCGGCGGCCCACCGGTAGGGGGTGACCCGGGTCAGCTCGGTGCTCTGCCGGGCGCGTTCGGCGACGTCGTCGTTCAGGACGGTTCCGGTGTTGCCCTTGAGCTCGAAGTCGGCCGGGGCGGCCGCGATCGTCTCCCGTTCGGCGAGCACCCGGATCGAGTCGCCGCAGACCAGCACCCCGGTGAGCAGGGTGACGCCGAGCGCGACCACCACCGAGACGGCCGCGGCCCGGCGGGCGCTGCCGCCGACGCCGCCGACGGCGAGCCGGCCGACCGGGCCGAGTCGGCGCAGCGGCCACCCGGCGAGCGTCAGGACCGGGCGGACCAGTACCGGGCCGAGGGTGATCAGGGCGACGAACGCCAGGCCACCGGAGGCGACGATGCCGAGCAGCAGGTTCTGCGCGTCGACCTCGTCGTCGGGGGTCTTCGGCAGCCCGGTCCAGACCTGGTAGGCGACACCGGCGGCGGCCAGCGCCAGCAGGATGCCGGTGACCGCCCGGAGCCGGCCGACGCCCTGCTTGGCGCCGGTGGTGGAGGCCGACCGCAGCGCCTCCAGCGGGGCGACCCGGGCCGCGGACAGCGCCGGGGCGAGCACCGCGACGACCGTGATCAGCACGGCCAGCGCGACGGTTCCGGCCGCCTCGGCCAGCGGGAAGCCGGGGCTCGACACCTCGAAACCGAACGCCGACAGCGCGGGCGGGATCAGGTGGCCGACGGCGAGGGCGGCGAGCACCCCGGTGACGCCGACGACCAGGCCGGTGAGCGCGCCCTCGGCGGCGAGCGCCCGGGCCATCGTGCCCCGGCCGGCGCCGACCGCGCGGAGCAGGGCGAGCTGCCGCATCCGCTGGGCGAAGACGATCCGGAACGTGGACGCGGCGATCAGGCCGGCCGCCATCACGGCGACCGCGACGAACACCTTGACCACGATGAAGACCTGGTCGACCTGCTCGGCGGCCTCGCGGGCCTCGGCGAGGCGGGTGTCGGCGCCGGTGGCCACCTCGGGCGGGCTCTCGCCCCGGATCCGCGAGGAGATCTCCTGCCGTACGGCCGTCGCGTCCGCGCCGGAGTCGAGGCGGATGTCGACGCGCTCGATCCAGTCGTAGCCGGCCAGGCTCGCGGTGGGCAGCAGCCCGTACGACAGGAAGCCGATGTCGTCGCGCGGCTGCACCACCCCGACCACGGTGAGGGTGACCGGTTTCGCGTCGCCGCCGGGCGAGACGGTGTGTTTCGAGCCGACGGTCAGCGCCATCCGCTCGACGGTGCGCGGGGTGACCGCGATCTCGCCGGCCGCCGCCGGGTAGCGGCCCTCGGTGAGTTTCACGGTGCTCAGCGGCCCGCTGCCCGGGTCGGTGGCGATCACCAGGTCGCCGGCCGGCATCCGGACCCCGATCGAGGTACGCGGCACCGCCTCGGCGACCCCGGGCAGCTTGCTGATCGTGTCCAGGTCGGACTTCTTGATCGAGCCGTTCTGGACGACCAGGTCGACCGCTTCCGGGGTGCCGCTGAGCCCGTTGAGGACGCTGCGCTCGGTGATCTGCTGGGCGAGGACGGTGGCGTAGACGACGAACGAGGCGACGAGCACGGCCAGCCCGGTGAGCAGCAGCCGGGCCGGGCGTTTGCCGACTCCGGCGAGCTGGGTGCGCAGGACGGGATTCACCGGCCGGCCGCCAGGCTCTGCAGGGCGTCGGTGACGGCGGCGATGTCCGGCTGGTGGATCTCCCCGGCGAGCCGGCCGTCGGCGAGCATGACGACCCGGTCGGCGTACGCGGCGGCGCCCGGGTCGTGGGTGACCATCACGATCGTCTGGCCGAGTTCGCGGGCCGAGTCGCGGAGCAGGGCGAGGACCTCGGCGCCGGACCGGGAGTCGAGGTTGCCGGTCGGCTCGTCGGCGAAGACCACCTCGGGCCGGGAGACCAGCGCCCGGGCCAGGGCGACCCGCTGCTGCTGGCCGCCGGAGAGCTCGGCGGGCAGGTGCCCGAGCCGCCCGGACAGGCCGAGCGTGCCGATCAGCTTGTCCTGGAACGCGGTGTCGGGCTTACGGCCGGCCAGGTCGAGCGGGAGGGTGATGTTGGCGGCCGCGGTGAGCTGCGGCAGCAGGTTGAACGACTGGAAGACGAAGCCGATCCGTTCGCGGCGGGCCTTGGTGAGCACCTTGTCCGGCTGTTTCGTCAGGTCGGTGCCGCCGAGCAGCACCTGGCCGGAGGTGGCGGTGTCCAGCCCGGCGAGGCAGTGCATCAGCGTGGACTTGCCGGACCCGGACGGTCCCATGATCGCGGTGAACCGGCCGCGCTCGAAGCCCACGGTGACCCCGTCGAGCGCGCGGACCGCGGTGTCGCCGGCGCCGTACACCTTCACCAGGTCCACGGCCGCGACCGCCGCCAGGCTGTCGCGATCCGTCACGGGTGAGGACTGCCTCTGCATGTGAGCTCCAAGCTCGTCGAAGAATCTGACGTGACGGATATTGGCCGATCGATACGTTGCCCCACATCCGCCCGCTGTCGGGGAGCCGGGTCTTACTTTCGGCCGATGGGGACCGCCCCGGGTCCGCCTACGCTGGGTCACGATGATTAACCTCGCCCTGCTCCGGATGGGTCAGCTCGCCGCCCTGGGGGCGCTGGCCCTGCTCGGCATCCTCGACCTGCGCGGCGGCCTGGGCTCGGACAGCGTGACGATGACGCTGTGGCGGGTGGGCGCGGCGATCGCCGCGGCCGTGGTCTGGCTACCCGCGCACAAGCAGGGCTCGACCGCGCTGCCGCGGGCCGCGATCGCGCTCGGCCTGCACTCGATGTTCCTGACCGCGGTGCTCTACGACCACGCCGAGTACAACGAACTGTGGGGGCTGGCCGAGTCGTCGGCGCTGCTCGGGGTGCTGATGGTGGTGTCCCGCCGGGGCCGGGCCGACTGGGCGTTCCCGGCGGTGGCGGTGGTGCTGATGGCGGTCGGCGGCATGCCCTTGCGGGCCGGGTCGGAGAGCATCGTCATCACGTTCGGGCTGATCCAGGCGCTGGCCGGGGCGGCCGCCATCGGCATCGGCATCTACCTGCGCACGCTGGAGGGCAACCGGCAGCGGGCGGTCGACGCGATCCGGGCCGAGCAGCGCACCGAGTTCGCCCGTGACCTGCACGACTTCATCGCCCACCACGTGACCGGGATCGTGGTGCAGGCGCAGGGGGCCCGGTTCATCGCCGAGCAGGATCCGCAGCGGGTGCTGCTGGCGCTGGAGCAGATCGAGCAGGCCGGGGCGGAGACGATGGCGTCGATGCGGCGGATGGTCGGCGTGCTGCGCGATCCGGAGTCGAAACCCGACGCGCCGCTGGCCCCGGTGTCCGGGGTGTCGGACCTGGAGACGCTGGTCGGGCAGTTCGACGCGGCCGGCGGCCCGTCGGCGCGACTGCACGTGGACGGGGAGCTGGCCGGGATGCCGGTGGAGGTGTCGACGTCGGCCTACCGGGTGGTGATGGAGGCGCTGACGAACGTCCGCCAGCACGCCCGGGAGGCCTCGTCGGTGGACGTGTGGATCACCCGTACCCCCTTGCAGTTGATGGTCCGGGTGAGAAACGACGGGCCCGCCGCCCGCACGCCGACCGTGCGGGAACGCCCGGGGTACGGTCTCGTCGGCCTCGCCGAACGGGTCCGCGCCGTGGGCGGGCGGATCACGGCGGGCCCGGGCGTCGGCGGCGGCTGGATCGTCGACGCGGTGCTGCCGCTGGAATGGAGCAATTCTTGATCCGGGTTCTGATCGCCGACGACCAGGCGATGGTCCGCACCGGCTTCGGCATGATCATCGGCGCGCAGCCGGACATGGAGGTGGTCGGCGAGGCAGCCGACGGGGTGGACGCGGTCGCCGAGGCCCGCCGGCTGAAGCCGGATGTGGCGCTGATGGACATCCGGATGCCGCGGATGGACGGCCTCCAGGCGCTGCGCCTGCTGGCCGGACCGGACGTGGCGGACCCGGTGAAGGTGGTCGTGGTGACCACCTTCGACCTCGACGAGTACGTGCATCAGGCGCTGCTCGGCGGCGCGGCCGGGTTCCTGCTGAAGGACTCCGGCCCGGCGTTGCTGGTCGAGGCGGTGCGCGCGGCCGCCTCCGGGGACGCGCTGATCAGCCCGTCGATCACGGTGCGGCTGCTCCAGCACCTGTCCGCGCCGGCGCCCACGGGCGGTGACGGCGGCCTGTCCCCCAGGGAGCTGGAGGTGGTCCGCCTGACCGCCCGCGGCCAGACCAACGCGGAGATCGCCGCCGAGCTGTTCATCTCGGTCGGCACCGTGAAGACCCATCTCGGCAGCATCCACGCCAAGCTGGGCACCCGGAACCGGGTGGAGATCGCCGCGTGGGCGTGGGAGCGCCGCCTGGTGAGCTAGCGTCCCTTGAGCTGGCCCTTGGTCAGCAGCGCGGCCACCGGCGGCTCGGCGGCCTCGGACGAGCGGATCTGGGTCCACAGGTTGCGGGCCGCCTGCCGGGCCGGGCCGAGCCGGTGGCGGGCGATCAGCTTGGCGTCCGACCGCATCCGGGCGCTGCGCGCGACCGGCACCGACGGCTCGTAACCGAACTTGGCCAGCCGGTCCCCGAAGATCGTCTCGCACCGGGCCAGCTCCTCCGCGGTGAGCCGGGTCCGCCAGCTCTCGATCCGCTCGGTGGTCGGCGCCTGATGGGTCAGCGTGTGCCAGGTCTTGTACTCCGGCACGGCGACCGAGGCCAGCTTGTTCGGCGCGCTCATCGCCGGGTCGTAGTCCTCACCGAGGAACTCGCACATCCTCCGCAGGTGCGGTTCCGGGTCGGCGACCAGGTCCTCGTACCGGACCTGGTGGTACACGTCCTTCGGGTAGCGGCGGGCGGCCAGCAGCGACGCGTCCGCCGACTGCGCCCAGTAGTCGATGAGCGTGTCGAACTCGGACGGTTTCCACGGCGTCTCCTTGAGCGACGCCACGCAGTCCCGCCCGTCCCGCATGATGTTGATGATCTGCGCGTCCGGGAACAGCCGCAGGATGGTCGGCAGATGCCGCAGGTACAGCGGCCGCTTGTCGCCCCAGCGGGGTTTGCCGAACCGGGCCGAGTACATCCGGAAGACGATGCCGAACGCCGAGCCCAGGGTGGGCGGGCCGGCCACGATCGCCTCGGTCGTCTCGTCGGCGTCCAGGCCCAGGTCATCGAACTGTGACGATTCAACGATGAACCGGGCCAGCTCGTGCCGCTGGGCCTGGTTCGTCAGGTCGCCGAACTCGGCGCGTTTCTGGTACGCGGCCAGCAGGAACCGGGTCTCCGGGGGCAGCGCGATACGCGGATGCGCGTGGAGCATGAGCTGCAGCATCGTCGTACCGGAACGGGGACAGCCGACGACGAAGATCGGGCGGTCCGAGTGTCCCAGCGCTGTCATTTCGCTCCTCTTCTCCAGGTCATCCCCTCGATCTTGATGACTTGGCAAAGATTTCGCAAAAAGTCTGTGCAGCCAAGGGGTCGGAGCTGTCGCCAGCCTGTGAGTTAACTGGAAGTTTTCCTCACCAGGCCGCAACATTTCCTTAGGTTTCCCATAAATAAGCTGTTCAGAGCGACGGTTCGAGCACCTTCTCGGCGGTCCGCCGCGCAGCCGGCCGGGTGCAGAACCAGCAGCCCGCCACCACCAGCGCGAAGCCGCCGATCGTGCCCGCCCCGATCGGCTCGTCCAGCAGCGCCACGCCCAGCAGCACCGCCACCACCGGGTTGACGTAGGTGATGAGCCCGGCCCGGTTCGGCCCGGCCAGCGCGATCAGGCGGTAGAAGGCGAGCAGGGCCACCGCCGTGCAGAGCACCCCGAGGACCGCGAGAGCGCCCCACGACCGGGCGCTGACCGGCTCCTGCGGCAGGCTGGCCAGAGCGGCCGGGGCCAGCACGATCGTGGTGGTCACCGTGGTGCCCACGGTCAGCGCCTCCGGCGGCAGGTCGGCGGCCTTGCGCTGGACCAGGATCGTGGCGACCGCGTAACTGACCGCGGCGGCCAGCACCATGGCCGCGCCGAGCAGGCCGTACCGGTCGCCGGAGAGGTCGACGCCGACCAGGACCACCACCCCGGCGAAGCCCAGCACCAGGCCGAGGACCCGGCCCGGGCTCAGCGGCTCGGTCCGGGCCAGCAGCAACGCGATCAGCACCGGCTCGACCGCGATCAGGATGCCGGTCAGCGACGACGTGATGTGCTGCTCGCCGTAGGTGATCAGCAGGAACGGGACGATGATGTGCACCGCCGCGATCAGGGCGATCGCCCGGCCCCGGCCGCGCAGCGCCCGCAGCGTCCCGCGCATCAGGGCGATCGGGATCAGCACGGCGGCCGCGATGGCGGTGCGGCCGGCCACCACGAGCACCGGGGACAGGTCCTCGATGGCGATCTTGATGAGGAAGTACGGCAGGCCCCAGAGGACCGAGCAGAGCACGAACAACGACCAGGCGAGACGATTCACCCCCTCAGCCTGAGGCCGTACGGTAGTAAGCGGAAGCGGGTACTTACTGATGCCGTGTTAAGGAAAACTGATGATCGATCCGCGTCGTCTCCAGGTCCTCACCGAGGTCGCCCGGCAGGGCAGCTTCAACCGCGCCGCCGCTGAGCTGCGGCTCACCCCGTCCGCGGTGTCCCAGCAGATCAGCGCCCTGGAGCGGACCGTCGGCACCCCGGTGGTCCGGCGCAGCACCCGCGGCGTGGAGCTGACCGACGCGGGCCGGGTGCTCACCGAGACCGCCGCCGCCATCGCGGCCGAGCTGGCCACCGCCGAGCGGGAGATCGCCCGGCTGGCCACGGTCGGCGCCGAGCGGCTCACGGTGGCCACCTTCACCAGCGGCGGCCAGCGGATCCTGCCGCACGCGCTGACCCGGTTCACCACCGCCCGGCCCGAGGTCGAGCTGACCGTCATCGAGTCCGAGCCGGAGGAGAGCCTGGCGCTGGTCCGGTCCGGCGCGGCCGACCTCGCGCTCGTCTACCACTTCGACGGCCCGCCGGCCGTCCCGTCCGGACTCGACTTCACCCCACTTCAGGACGACCCGATGTGGATCGTGATGCCGGCCGGGCACCGGCACTCCGGGCGCACCGAGGTGGCCATCGCCGAGCTCGCCGGCGAGCGCTGGGTGCAGGGCTGCCTGTCGGTCGGCGACATGCTGGAGCACTACGCGGCGATGGCCGGCTACGAGGTGATCACCGCGTGCCGGGGCACCGACTACCAGTTCGCCCAGTCGCTGGTCCGGGCCGGTGTGGGCATCTCGATGATCCCCGAGGTGGCGCTCACCACCGATGCGTCCGGGCTCACCGCGGCCCGGCTCACCCCGCCCGGCCCGTGCCGCTACGTCGGCGTCGCGACCGCCCGGCGCCGGCGTGCCGACCCGCTGGTCGCCGCGATGCTCGGCGAGCTGCGTGACACGGTCGCGGCGCTGCCCGCCGGGCCGCTGGCTACAGCGTGATCCAGTAACGCTTCACGGTGCCGATCTCGGTGTCCCGGACGTCCTCCAGGACACCGCCGTTGCGCTCGATCGTGCGGGCCGAGCCGATGTTGCTCACGTCGCAGGTCAGCATCACCCGGGTCAGGCCCAGCGCGCGGGCATCAGGCAGCGTCTCAGCGAGCGCCCAGGCGGCCAGGCCGTGACCGCGGGCCGACGGGCGCAGGCCGTAACCGATGTGACCGGCCGCCTCCCGCAGGAAGTCGTTGAGCTCGTGGCGCAGGGCGATCGCGCCCAGATAGCGGCCGTCCTCGACGATCCAGCGGAACGAGCAGCGCACCCAGCCCTCGGGCGCCTGCTTCTCCGCGTCGGTCAGCCTGGCCACCCACGCCGCGAACCCGTCCGGCGAGTCCACCTCGTCGGTCTCGCGCAGGCCCGAGCCGTCCTGGTGGACGCCACGACCCCACTCGTCACGGGACTCGATCCAGGAGGCGTGCAGGGCAGCGGTCGGCGCGATCAGTTCGGGCATGCGCCGACCGTACCCAATCGTCGCTATTGATTTTCAGCCCGCGGCCAGCGCGAGAAGCCGCTGGATCTGGCCCTGCCGCGACTCCGTCATGCGTTTGGCAAGATCAACCGCTTGGGGGTACGAGCCACCGCCCGCCTCCATCCGGATGGTCTCCATGGCGTTGTGCAGGTTGCCGAGCAGCAGTGCCACCGCGGCCCGGTCGAACTCGGCGCCCGCGAACTTCGCCAGGCCCTCGAAGTCCTCCTCGCGCAGCGAGTGCAGATCGCCGTGCCCGGCATGCAGCCCGGCCGACGGGTCCGCCTCGAGCGGCCG
Organism: Actinoplanes sp. NPDC026670; assembly: GCF_040638175.1. Taxonomy (NCBI): domain Bacteria; kingdom Bacillati; phylum Actinomycetota; class Actinomycetes; order Micromonosporales; family Micromonosporaceae; genus Actinoplanes; species Actinoplanes sp. NPDC026670. The sequence goes on along the minus strand of NZ_JBEZXU010000008.1, from coordinate 74,758 downwards.
TTGCCACTGGCCGAGCCAGCCCGTCATCGTCTCCCGCTCGGTGCGCCACTGCCCGCGCAGCTCGGTGGCGACCGCGCGGATCTCCGGGTTGGCCGCCCGGCCCTCGGCGATCTCGGCGACCCGGTCGCCCTCGGTGATCTGCGCCAGCCCCATCTGCAGGAACATCACGTCGGTGTCGTTGAACGCCTTCTCCTCGACCGGGGCCGGCGAGCCGCAGGCAGCCAGCAGACAGAGCAGCAGGAGGGTGAGGGCGGCCCGGCACGCCGGGCCGCCCGTTCCTGCTAGACGGCGGTCCACAGCGCCGCGACGTACGGGGGCTCCCAGCCGGCCAGCGCGGTGTGCGCCTGCCGGCACTGGTAGGTGGCGCCGTTGTAGGTGACCCGGTCACCCACCTTGTACGCGGTGCCGGCCGCCCACGTCGTCGAGCCCGGGTTGGTCGTCTGGGTCGGCGTCGGGGTCGGCGTGGGGCTGGTCGTCGGGGTCGGGGACGGCGTGGTGGGTGTCGGCGTCGGGGTGGTGGGCGTCGGCGTCGGGTTGGTGACCCCGCCGAAGTTCAGGTCCACGCACGAGTAGAACGCGTTGATCGTGTCGGCGATGTTCCACCGGGCCAGCACGGTCTGCCGTCCGGTGTAGCCGGCGAAGTTCACCGTGTGCGACTTGGTCGCCCCCGGCTGCGCGCCGTTGTCGTTGAAGGACGCCACCAGCTTGTTGCCGATGAAGTACTCCCACGTCGAGGTGGCGTGGCGGGCGGTCAGCACCCAGTTGAAGGTGACGCTGCTGCCGACGTTCGCGGCCGGCCAGCTCTTCGAGGTGTCGTTGAGGACGGTGAACCGGCTGGTGCCGCCGTTGCACTGGGTGGACCCCTTGGGGGCCTCCACGCTCTGCGGCTCGTAGACGATGTCACCGCAGCCGGAGACCGCGCCGCTCGCGCAGTTGGCCTGACGGCTGGGCGGGGATGAGATGTAACCGTGCGCGGACGCCGGGGAAGCGGCCACGAGGAGGGATCCACTGACCGCGGCGACGGTCAGTGCGGGAAGGGTGAACCTGCGTCGCATGCTTGCTCCTTGTCAAGTGTTGCGTGTTCACCAACGTAAATTAAAGACTCCTTACAGTAAACAGTGTTAAGGATTTTTTAGGGTCACCGCCGGATAGCATTCGGAGAATGTCCGTTGACCTTTTCGCCGGAATCTCCGTCCGGGACCTGCCGGCCGCCGTCGCCTGGTACTCGAAGGTGCTCGGCACCGGGCCGGCGTTCTCCCCCAACGACGTCGAGTCGGTCTGGGAGGTCGCCGAACACCGGTACGTGTACGTCGAACAGCGGCCCGCGCACGCCGGGCACGGCATGATCACCCTGTTCGTCGAGGACTTCGCCGATCGGGTCGCCGGGGCGGCGGCACGCGGGCTCACCCCCTCCCGTGAGGAGACCTACGAGAACGGCGTCCGCAAGACCACCTACACCGACCCGGACGGCAACGAGATCTCCTTCGGCGGCGCGCCCACCGCCTGATCGCCCCGAGTTCTCCGTCGCCGGCGCGCCCACCGCCTGATCGCCCCGCACCGGGGAGATGGCAGGATCAGGCCCCATGATCTTTGACGCCGACCTGTCAGTGGGGACGCCGTGAGGGCGGTCATCGTCGCGGCGGCGGTCGCGTTCCTCGTCTCCCTGTTCCTCACGCCGGTGGCGATCCGGGTCTTCAGCGCACTCAAGGCCGGGCAGCCGATCCGTTCCCTCGGGCTCGCCTCGAACGAGGGCAAGAAAGGCACTCCCCCGATGGGTGGTGTCGTGTTCATCGTGGCCACGCTGCTCGCCTACGTCGCCGGGCACCTGGCCCTGACCACCCTGCCCGAGCGGCAGATCGCGCAGGAGAAGCCGACGATGACGGCGCTCGTCCTGCTCGGCCTGTTCGTCTTCTGCGGCGCGGTCGGCTTCGTCGACGACCTGCTCAAGGTCCGCAAGCGCAACTCCGACGGCCTGTCCGCCAAGGGCAAACTGCTCGGCCAGGCGATCGTCGGCACCGGGTTCGGCATCGCCGCCCTCTACGTGGCCAGCACCAACGGCCAGACCGTGGTCAGCGAGAACATCTCGTTCATCAGGGACATCAGCTGGCTGAACGTCGGCAAGGTCGGCTCGGTGATCGTGTTCGTCTTCGTGATCACCGCGATGTCCAACGGCGTGAACCTCACCGACGGCCTCGACGGCCTGGCCACCGGCGCGTCCACGCTGGTCCTCGGCGCGTACGCGCTGATCGGGTACTGGCAGTACCGGCACTGGTGCGCCGACGAGACGTACGCCCGCGCCAACGAATACTGCTACCAGGTCCGCGACCCGCTCGAGATCGCCATGATCGCGGCCGCGGCGGCCGGCGCCTGCCTGGGCTTCCTGTGGTGGAACACGTCCCCGGCCCGGATCTTCATGGGCGACGTCGGCGCGCTCGGGCTCGGGGCCCTGATCGGCGGGCTCGCCGTGGCGACCCGCACCACACTGCTGTCGATCCTGATCGGCGGGCTCTTCTTCATCATCACGATCACCTGGGTGATCCAGATCGTCTCGTTCAAGACCACCGGCCGGCGGGTCTTCCGGATGGTGCCGCTGCACCACCACTTCGAGCTGGCCGGGTGGAGCGAGGTCAACATCGTGGTCCGGTTCTGGACCATCGCCGGTGTCTGCGTGGCGATCGGCCTGGGCCTGTTCTACTCGGAGTTCCTGGCCGCCACCGGGTAGTTCTGTCAGACCCGGGTGGCATGCTGCGGGCGTGAAGGTGGAGTTCGAGAGCGAGCTGTGGGTCTGGGATGCGCGGCGCGACGAGACCTGGACGTTCGTGAGCCTGCCGGTCGACGCGTCCGAGGAGATCCGGGCGCGGGCCGGCGGGCTGCGGCGGGGGTTCGGGTCGTTGCGGGTCCGCGCGACGGTGGGCGGCAGCTCATGGACGACGTCGGTGTTCCCGGACAGCGGGCGCAACGCCTACGTGCTGCCGGTGAAACGCGCCATCCGGGCCGCCGAGGCACTGACCGAGGGCGACGTCACCGCGGTGACCGTCGAGCTGCTCGACCTCTGATCCCCTACCGTCCCGCGACCTCTGATCCCCTGCCGTCCCTCGGCGGTGATCGACGACTCGGCCCGGGGCAGGGCGTCGCCGGCGCCGACGGCGAAATTGATCAGGTGGGTGCGGTAATCGGTGTCGGCGGTGGCCGGGTCGGGGTGGAAGCCGGCCAGCTCCAGGCTCACCAGGCCGTGCGCCAGGCACCAGGACTGGCGGGTCAGGACCCAGGGCTCGGCCGGGCGGAAACGTCCGTCCGCGATGCAGCGGATCATCACGTCATGGGCGACCTTCAGGGTGTAGGCGCCGATCGCCCGGTCCTCGGAGGTCAGCTCGAAACCTGTCGCGCCGAACATCACCCGGTACAGATGCGGGGCCCGGTGGGCGGCCCGGCGATAGGCGAACGCGAGTGCCGCGCAGTCGGCGACCGGGTCGGTGGTCTCCGGCACCTCGGCGAGTTCGGCGGCCAGCCGGGCGAAACCCTCATGGATGATCGCGCGGACCACCGCCGGCATGCCGCCGAAGTGCGTGTACACCGCCATCGTCGACGTACCGGCGGCACGCGCCAGCGAACGCGCGGACAACGCTCCCGGCCCCTGCTCGGCCAGCACCCGGGCGCCCGCCTCGACGAGTTCGGCCCGGGGGTCTCGACCCTGTTTCACCACGCGCCTACGATAACGGGCGTTATGCAATAACAGCTGTTATGAAGGTGGATCATGGCGAAGGCACAACCGGCCGGTGGACCCCTGCACGGCGAATCCCCCGGCCCCGGCCCGGTTCTGCGCCTGGCCGTGCTCGGCGACTCGTCAGCCGCCGGATTCGGGGCGCCCGACCACGCCACCGCGCTGGCCGGTCAACTCGCCACCGCTCTCGCCGCCGGCCTCGGCCGAACCGTCTCCTGGCGGGTAGCGGCCCGTGGCGGCGCCACCGCCCGAACCGTCACCGCACTGCTGCCCCGCCTCACCGACCCGGCCACCGGCTGGCGCCCCGACCTGGTGGTCGTGGCCGTCGGCGTCAACGACACCACCCGGTTGCGCCGGTCGGCCGCCTTCCAGCGCGACATCACCCACCTGGTCACCACCTTGCGCGCCACACTCGCCACCCCACCCGCACCCACACCCGAGCCCACCCCCTCACCCGAGCCCACCCCCGCGCCCGAGCTCACCCGCTCGCCCACGCCCGAGCTCACCCCCTCGCCCACACCTGAGCACGACCCCGAGCCCACCCCCACGCCTACGCCCTCGCCCACGCTCACCCCCACGCCTACGCCTACGCCTACGCCTACGCCCACGCCCACGCCTACGCTCACCCCCTCGCCCTCGCCCACGCTCACCCCCTCGCCCACACCTGAGCACGACCCCGAGCCCACGCCCACGCCCACGCCCACGCCCACGCCCACGCACCGAGAATTGGACAATTCGCCCGCTACCGCAACCGCCGCGGCCACCGCCGGGCCCGGAGTCGGAGTCGGCGGCGGCGGCGGCGGCGGAGTCAGGGCCGGCGGCGGGACCGAATCAGAGGAAGGGGGCCCGGCTGGGCTTTCGGTGCTGGTTCCCGTGCTTCTGTCGGGGCTGCCGCCGGTGCACCGGTTTCCGGTCCTGCCCGCGCCGGCCCGGTGGCTGTTCGGCTCGCATGCCCGCCGTCTCGACCGTCGACTGGCCGCGGTCGCCGCCGAACTCCCGGGCACCCATCATCTGCCGGTCGGCGACATCCCGATGGACCAGCCCGGACTGTTCGCGTCCGACGGCTTCCATCCGGCGCCGCCCGCCTACCAGATCTGGGCCGGTCTGCTGGCCGGCCAGGCCACTCCCCTGCTGACCTGACGCGAACCACCCGCCGCCCAGGAAGCCGCAGATCACCACGCAACCCCACGATCAGGCAGCGCGGCCACCCACGGCTCGACCCGCACCACACACCACCACCCAAACCCCACCATCAGCCAACGCGGCCACCCACGCCTCGACCCGCACCACAACTGGAGCGGGGCCACGACGTGCCACGTGCCGGCGGATGGGGCGCGGCTGGTGACCTTCGATGTCCGCGTCCGGGTTGCCGGCACGTCGCCGATCCTCGGTCGGCGCTACCTCGAATCGCTGAGCCCGTGCGGGGCTGGCTGATTCGGTGTGGCGTAACGGTGGCGGGCGCACACGTTGGCGTTGTGAGTGCTCACGTCGTCGTCCCGGCGTGGATGAGCGCTCACGATCGGCACAACGTGTGCGCTGGTCCTTGCCGGGGCGAGGGCCAGCGCACGCAATCGGTGATCGTGTGCGCTGATCGACGCTGGGCTTGACCCGTTTCGACGGACTGGGTCGATGAGTTGATCTTCTGACCCGCCGCCCGTGGCATGCCTGCCTCCACCGTCGGATGATCGCCCGGCAACGCATTGTGGCCCAGGTTCCGGCCGTACCCGCGCAGGGCGCTTCGGCTTCGTCTGCGGCGGAACTCCAAGCCATGAAGTGGTGAAAGCCGCGGGGTTCGATCTCCTTGTGGAGACCGCACCATCACCCAGTGGCCTCGTGTGCAGATTTGCGGCCGAAGGTCCAACCATCGACGAGTGCCGACGGCCGGAAGAGGCTGTCCATGAGCAGCCGAGAGATCAACATCAGCACACCCGCAGCCCCAGCGGCGCGAGGCGAATCCCAAAACGCCCCATGGGCAACCCCAGCAGCGCGGGAGGGACCCTAAAACGCCCCATGAGCAGCCCCAGTGGCGCGCGACGAACCCCAAAACGCCCCATGAGCAACCCCAGCAGCGCGGGAGGGACCCTAAAACGCTCTGAAAGCAGCCGTATCGTGCCGCTCGCCGATCAACTAATCCCGGAAGCATCCATACCGCGCCGCCCGATGCCCGAAAACAGGCATACCGCGCCGCTGGAGGCTCGGCCGGAGCGACTCAGCGGTACCGGGTCATGGAAGAGGGCCGCGGCCGGACTCTGAGCCTGGGGGTCTTGAGCGGCTCGGTACCCGGCGGGAATTGTCAACTCGGGGCGGGTGGGGTGGTGAGGGGCGGATTCGGCCCGGCGGTGCTGGGGCGGCCGGGACGGGCCGCCTGCGTCGCGTCGTAGCCTGGGGACGGTCCCGGTCGGCGAGGGCAGGCCGAACCCGTACCGAATAAGGATCTAAGCCGTCGCCGCCTGGCTGATCTGGGCCATCGCCGGCCGCCCGAAGTGGTAGCCCTGTGCCCGCCGGTAGCCGAGCCGGTACAGCTCGGCGGCCTGTTCGGCGGTTTCGACGCCCTCGGCGACGGCGACCAGGCCGAGCCCGTTGGCCACCTGGATGAGGGAGGTGGCGATCACCGCGTGGCGGCCGGCCATGGTGACGTTCTCGACGAACGACTTGTCGACCTTGAGGATGCGGACCGGCAGGGTCTGCAGCAGGCCGAGCGACGAGTGGCCGGTGCCGAAGTCGTCGAGGGCGATCTCGACGCCGAGGTCGGCGAGTTCGTGGACGGCACGGACCGCGGCGCCGCCGCCGAAGACGGCGGTCTCGGTGACCTCGACGACGAGGCGGGCCGGGTGGACGCCGGTTTCGGCGAGGATGGCGGCGACGAGCGAGACGAAGCCGGGTTCGGCCAGCTGGCGGGCGGAGACGTTGACGCCGAAGCGGTACGGGGCCACGCCCTGCCGCCACCAGTCGGCGAACTGGAGACAGGCGGTACGCAGGATCCACTCGCCGAGCTCGACGATGAGGCCGGTGCGCTCGGCGACCGGGATGAACACGTCCGGGCTGACGTAGCCGTGATCGGGCCGCCACCAGCGGACCAGGCTCTCCACGGCGACGCAGGCACCGGTCGGGAGTTCGACGATCGGCTGGTAGACGAGGTGGAATTCGCCGCGGTCGAGGGCGGTCCGGAGCTCGGCGCCGAGGCGGGCCTCCTCGTCGGTGCTGGTGTCGAGGTCGGCCGTGTAGTGGCGGTGGCGTCCGTTCTCGGCCTTGGCGGCGTACATGGCCACGTCGGCGCGGCGCAGCACCTCGACCGGGTCGGGGCAGTCGCCGGCGATGCCGATGCTGGCGCCGACCAGCAGGTCCTGGCCGCCGGCGTGGATCGGCTGGTGGATCGCCGCGCGGAGCCGGACAGCCAGGTCGTCGCCCGCGTCGGCGGCGGCCGGCATCAGCACGGCGAACTCGTCGCCACCCATCCGGGCCGCGATCGCGCCGGCCGGCAGCTCGGAGACGAGCCGCTGGGCGACGGCGGCGAGCAGTTCATCGCCGACCGCGTGGCCGAACCTGTCGTTGACCGCCTTGAACCCGTTGAGGTCCAGCAGCAGGACGGTCGGGCGGTCGGCGGCGCCGAGTTGCTCCTCGAACGCGCGCCGGTTGGCCAGCCCGGTCAGCGGGTCGTGCATGGCCAGGTCACCGAGCCGGGACGCCTGCACCTTGACCTGCTGCACCAGCCCCCACATGCGCATCACCACGAGCAGGCAGAGCACGACCGCGCCGGTGCCGATGGACGCCCAGGCGATCCCGGCCGGGTCGGCGGCCCCCTGGAGGAAGAGCAGGCCGGGGGCGATCAGGGTGAACGCGGTGAGCATGCCGAGCCGGGTACGCCCGATCCGGTGCACGTCGAGGGTGGTCTCCGGGCGGCGGCGCATGCTCGGGTGCAGGGCGGCGGCGCCCCAGCAGGCGTACGCCGTCAGGAACCCGGAGTCGACGAATCCGCCGGTGTACTCGGACGTGCTCGACATCGTGGTGTAGATGAGGTCGCAGCTCAGCATCATGACGGCCCCGGCGGTCATCAGCCGCATGCTGGGGGTGCGGTTGCCGACGCGGGTGAGCATCCGGGCGACCGCCGTGGTGAGCAGCACGTCGGCGAGCGGGTAGCCGATGGTGACGAGCCGTTCCAGCACCGGCGCCCCGGTGTCGGCGAGGGTGGGGCCGACGACGGACACCCAGAAGATCAGGCCGATCCCGGTGGAGATGATCGCGGCGTCGATGAGCGCGCCGCGTTCCCGGTCGCCGCGCGGGTTGCCGAGCCTCGACAGCGACAGCCAGAGCAGCGGGTACGCCGACAGGTAGAGCAGATCCGCCCAGTACGGGTACGGGTACTCGCCGAGGCGCAGCTCGGTGACGTCGTAGGTGATGTCCCCGGAGACGAACGTCAGCACCCCGGCGGCGAACAGCGCCCAGGCCCGCCAGTGTTCCGGCCGGTTCCGCACGATGCCGACGACCATGGCGGCCACCGAGGAGAGCCCCACGGTGTTGACGTAGATCTTGGCGGGCAGGGTGTCGTCGGGGACGAGGGGGAAGCACAGCGCGGCGATGATCGCCGTGACCAGCCACCCCGCCCACACCGGGACCCGCATCAGCACACCCTCCGCAATCGTCCGTAACCGCGGCGGGTTGAGCGAACCGGCCTCAGCGGGTCGGCTTGGTCGGCGAACATACCTGTGTGGGGCGATTCCGGCCGGCCGCGGCCTTGCACCGTGGTGAGCTGCTTCCGGTCCTCGGCCTGGTCGCGGTGATGCTGGTCATCCTGGGGGTGCCGGTCTATCTGGTGACGGTGTCGGCCTTCGACCGGGTGGAGCGCAGCCAGGTCGGGCGGGAGGCGGAGGAGCTGCGGGTCGCGATCAGCGCGCACGCGCAGCGGCTGCGGGACTTCGGGGTGACCAACTCGATCTGGACCGCCCTCTACGACGATCTGGCGAACCGGGACACCAGGCAGTTCGAGGTCGATCTGCCGCCGGAGGTGCTGACCGGCCAGTACGGCTTCACCGGCGCGATGGTCGTCGACCCGCGCGGCGGGATCCGGGCCGGTGGCCGGATCACCGGCTCGGCGTATCAGGCGATGCCGGCTCCCCTGAACGACCCGGCGACGCTGACCGGCTATCTGCGGGACGGCCCGGCCGGCGCCCATCTCTGCGGCCTGACGAGCGTGACCGGGACGCCGACCGAGTTCTGCTCGTTCCCGGTCTACCGCGACGAGGGCACCGGCGACTCGAACGGCTTCCTGCTGGTGTTCCGGGAGTTGGACGAGGCCGGGATGGCGTCGCTGACCGGGCAGACCGACGACGAGATCACGTTGCGGCCGGCCCCGCGGGCGGGCGCCGAGGTGCTGCGGGAGCTGGACAGCGAGTTCGGCACGATCGCGGTCACCACCGCGTCGGCCGGCGACGACATCGCGGTGGCGTGCACGCTGACCGGCGCCGACGGGGTGCCGATCACCTTCGAAGGGCTCAGCGATCGGCCGATCCACCGGCAGGCGCAGGTGACGCTGGCCCAGCTGGCGCTGGTGGTGCTGGTGGCGGTGGCGATCGCCGGCGCCGCGATCAGCATGGCGATGCGCCGGGCGGTCCGTCATCACGTGAAGCCGCTGCGCCGGACCACCGAGAAGGTGATGGACTCGCGGGACCTGGCGCTGCGGGTGCCGCCGTCCGACGACGCCGACATCAACGTGGTGGCCGGCGCGATCAACGACATGCTGGAGGCGATCGACCGGCACACCGCCGAGCTGGCCGAGATGCGTGCCCGGGAGGCCCGGGAGCAGGAGGAGAAGCTGCGGGAGCGGGAGGCCCAGCGGGAGGAGATGCTGCGCCGGGTGGAGGCCGAGTCGGAGCAGATCATCGGGGGTGTCGCCTACCAGCTCGGCGACGCGGTCCGCGGGGTGGACGCAGTGAAGGCGTCGGTGCAGGACATCAACACCGGGGCGGCCGAGGCGCACGCCGCGACCGAGCAGATGGCCGATCACGCGGACCGTGCCGACCAGGCGGCCGAGGCGCTGACGGTGAGCCTGCCGGCCACCCGGGAGATGGTGGCGATGATCGCGTCGATCGCCGGGCAGACCCGGATGCTGGCCCTGAACGCGACTATCGAGGCGGCCCGCGCGGGTCATGCCGGGCTCGGTTTCGCGGTGGTCGCCGACGAGGTGCGCAAGCTGGCCGACGACACGGCCGAGTCGACCGAACGGATCACCGCGACGCTGAACACGCTGACCACCACCGCCACTGACGTCTCGGGGGCGGTAGCGACGATGACCGACACGATCGAGAGTGTACGGGCGGCGATCGGACAGGTTCGGGCGGTAGCCGACGACCAGCAGGCCAACATCAGTGGCCTGGTCGATCAGGTGCAGAACGCGATCGGCCAGATCAACGACTTCTCCACCGACCGGACCCGGCTGACCGACAAGTCCGGCGGCGGCACCGGGCTGGAGCTGTTCTGACAGGTGCTTCGCAGGTTGATGTGGGGTAATGGTCCGCTATGCACTCCGAGCCACCGATCGCCCGAGCGGGTCTGACGGTCCTGTTGCTGGTGCCGGCCGCCGTGCTCGCGGCGTTGGTGAGCGCCGGCTGGGCGCCGCTGCGCGCCTTCGACCGGGCGGTCGCCGACCGGCTGCACGAGGTCGCGCACGGGGCGCCCGCGCTGACCACGGTGATGACCTGGCTGACGAATCTGTTCCAGCCGAACGTGTTCCGGGTGGCCGCGTTCATCCTGGTGATCTGGCTGGCGCGGCGCGGCGCCCGCCGGACCGCGACGTGGGTGGCGGTCACGATGATCGCCGGTGGTGTCCTCGGCGGCCTGCTGAAACTGCTGTTCGGCCGGGCCCGCCCGGACTTCCTGGACCCGGTGGCGGCGGCGGTCGGTTACGCGTTCCCGTCCGGGCACGCGCTGAACAGCGCGCTGGCCGTGACGATCGCCGTGCTACTCGTCCCGCGCTGGTGGGCGCTGTGGCTGATCCCGGTGCTGACCGCGCTCAGCCGGGTCTATCTGGGGGTGCACTGGACCAGCGACGTCATCGCCGGTCTGCTGCTGGGCGCCGCGGTGCCGCTGCTCACGGCGCGGGCCTTCACCCGGGACCGGGCGGCGCTCACCGGGCCGGTCAGCGGCGGCCGGAGCCGCTCGGGTTTGCCGTGATGCCGGACAATCGACGGGGTGCGACGTCTGATCACGGCCTGGCGCACCGAACGCGTCTCGATCCGCTGCAACTGGCCGCCCCACACGGCTCTCCACCACCTCGCCACCGGCATCGACGCCCCCAACCAGTACCGGCTCCGGCAGCATCTGTGGGCCGACGTGGACTTCATGATCATCGGTCGCGCCGACCGGGACGGCATCCGGATCTGCGCCGCCCGCCCGCACGTCACGAACGATCTGCGCACCCACCTGTTCGCCCGGTTCGTCCGGGAGGGCTCCGGCAGCCGCCTCGAGGGCCACTTCGGCTGGCGGCCGTCGCGGCGGATAACCATCACCGCTCTGGTCGCCTTCCTGTTCCTTGCCTGGTTCGCGGCCCTGGGCTACGTGGCCCGATCGCTGTACGTCGGCCACCCCGTCGGACAGGCGGCGGAATTCCTGGTCGCGATCCCGATCGTCCTGGCCGGAGTCATCGGCATGGTCGCGCTGTGCGTCCGGCTCGCGCGCCCGGAGGCCGAACACCTCCGTGCCTGGCTCACCGATCGCCTCGACGTCCCCGCTCCCGCGCCTCCCCGACCCCGGCCGGCGCCGCCCCCGCCCACGAGCATCCGACCGCCGTCGCCCGCCTGACATCGAAGCGGTGCGAGCATGGTGGCATGACGAAGCTGACCGGTCAGGAGATCACCGACGGCACGCCTGATGGGTGGGTCTACCTGCGCAACGCTCTGCGGACCCGGCTGCGGACCGGTGACTTCGCGACCGGGCTGGCGCTGGTGAACGCGATCGGTGGCGCCGCCGAGGCGGTCGACCACCACCCCGACCTGGATCTGCGCTACGGCTGGGTGGACGTCCGGCTGTACAGCCACGACGTGGGCCGGGTGACCGGGCGGGACCTGCGGCTGGCGGCCACGATCAGTGAGCTGGCGGCGGCCGCGGGAGTGGCCGCGGGCGCGGACGGGCTGACCGTTCTGGAGCTGGCGCTGGACAGTCCGGGCTTCCCGGAGCAGCTGGGGTTCTGGGAGGCGGTGCTGGGCTATCCGCGCGACGGCGAGGGTGACCTGCTCGACCCGTACCAGAAGGTGCCGTTGATCTGGTTTCAGCGCTCCGGCGACGAGGAGCCGCGGCAACGCTGGCACCCGGACCTGTGGGTCGCGCCGGCCGAGGTGCGGCCACGGATCGAGGCGGCGCTGGCCGCCGGTGGGACGCTGGTCAGCGAGGCCGACGCGCCGCGGTTCTGGGTGCTGGCCGACCCGGAGGGCAACAAGGTCTGCCTGTGCACGTGGCAGGGCCGCGAATAGCAACGCGGCGAGCGGGGCGGCGTGGACCGAGACCACGCCGCCCCGCCCTCATCCGATCAGGCCGCGACAGGAGCCTGAGCGGTGACCGGAGCCGCCACCCCACCGGACAGGTGCCGTAGGTAGGCCGGCAGGGTGAGGAACTCCGGGCAGGTCCGTTCCGACAGCAGGACGGTGAGCAGGGTCCGCGCCTGGCCGAAGCAGCGGGCGGCCTCCTCGTCCAGCGCGCCGGTCTCGCTGAGCACGTCCAGCTCCTCGCGCAGCATCCGGGCGACCAGGCCGGCCGAGACCGGCACGCCGTAGTCGGTCGGGGTGCCCGAGGAGATCCACTGCCAGAGCTGGGCCCGGCAGATCTCGGCGGTCGCGGCGTCCTCCATCAGACCGCCGAGCGCCACCGCGCCCCGGCCGCCCAGCCAGGCGGCGATGTAGCGCAGCGCCACGCTGACGTTGTTGCGCAGCGCGACCTCGCTGACGGTGACCGAGCTGGACTTGACGTCCAGCAGGTCGGCCGCGGTGACCCGCACGTCGTCGCGCTTGCGGACGATCTGGTGCGGTTCGTCGCCGAGCCACTGGTCGAACACCTCACGGCAGGTCTCGACCAGGCCCGGGTGGGCCACCCAGGAGCCGTCGAACCCATCGCCGACCTCACGCCGCTTGTCCTGGCGGACCTGGTTGAGGGCCCGCTTCGCGGCGACCGGGTCACGGCTGGGCACGACCGCGGCCATCCCGCCGATCGCGTGGGCGCCGCGCTTGTGGCACGTCTTGACCAGCAGCTCGGTGTAGGCCCGCATGAACGGCGCGGTCATCGTGACCTGCGAGCGCTCGGGCAGGACCACGTCCGGACGGTTCTTGATCATGCTGAACAGGTAGTCCCAGCGGCCCGCGTTCAGGCCGGCCGAGTGCTCGCGCAGCTCGTACAGGATCTCCTCCATCTCGAACGCGGCGTTGATCGTCTCGATCAGGACGGTGGCCCGGATCGTGCCGCGCGGGATGCCGAGGTAGGCCTGGGCGAAGACGAAGACGTCGTTCCAGAGGCGGGCCTCCAGGTGCGACTCCATCTTCGGCAGGTAGAAGTAGGGGCCGCTGCCCCGGTCGATCTGCCGCTGCCCGCTGTGGAACAGGTACATGCCGAAGTCGAACAGCGACGCCGACACGGCCCGGCCGCCGATCCGCAGGTGGCACTCCGGCAGGTGCCAGCCGCGCGGCCGCACCATGATCGTCGGGAGGTTCGCGCCGATCTCGTATCGCTTGCCGTCGGGCGCGGTGAAGTCCAGCGTGCCGTCCAGCGCGTCGCGCAGGTTGAGCTGGCCGAGGATGACGTTGTCCCAGGTGGGCGACGTGGCGTCCTCGAAGTCGGCCATCCAGACCTTCGCGCCCGAGTTGAGGGCGTTGATGGTCATCTTGCGTTCCGGCGGGCCGGTGATCTCGACCCGCCGGTCGGTGAGGTCCGCAGCGGCCGGGGCGACCTGCCAGGACAGGTCGTCCCGGATGTGCTGCGTGGAGGTGAGGAAGTCCAGGTCGGTGGTCCGGGTGGCCCGGCGGCGCCGGCGGCGCTCCAGCAGCTGGACCCGGCGGGCGCCGAACTCGCGGTCAAGCGCCACGATGAACTCGACAGCCTCAGCGGTCAGGATCTCGGAGTAACGGCCTGCGGTCGTACCGGTGATGGTGATCTCTTCGGCGCCCATTGTCTCTACCTACCTGTCGCTGTCGCTGATCAGAACTGCTCGGCCTCGGTGGAACCGGACAGCGCCGTGGTGGAGCTGTCCGGGTTGAGAGCGGTGGAGACGGCGTCGAAGTAGCCAGTGCCGACCTCGGCCTGGTGCTTGGTCGCGGTGTAGCCGTCCGACTCGGCCGCGAACTCGGCCTCCTGGAGCTTCACGTACGCGCTCATGCCGGTCTGGGCGTAACCGCGCGCCAGCTCGAACATCGAGTGGTTGAGGGCGTGGAAGCCGGCCAGCGTCACGAACTGGAACTTGTAGCCCATCGCGCCGAGCTCCTTCTGGAAGCGCGCGATCGTGTCGTCGTCCAGGTTCTTCTTCCAGTTGAACGACGGCGAGCAGTTGTACGACAGCAGCTTGCCCGGGTGCTTGGCGTGCACGGCCTCGGCGAACTTGCGGGCGAAGTCGAGGTCCGGCTTGCCGGTCTCCACCCACAGCATGTCCGCGTAGTCGGCGTAGGCGATGCCGCGGGCGATGGCGGCGTCGTCGCCCGGGGTGACCCGGAAGAAGCCCTCGGAGGTCCGCTCGCCGGTGACGAACGGCTGGTCACGGGGGTCGACGTCGGTGGTCAGCAGGTCGGCCGCAAGGGCGTCGGTGCGGGCGATCACCAGGGTCGGCACACCGGCGACGTCGGCCGCGAGGCGGGCCGCGTTCAGCGTGCGGATGTGCTGCTGGGTCGGGATGAGCACCTTGCCACCCAGGTGGCCGCACTTCTTCTCGGAGGCGAGCTGGTCCTCCCAGTGCACACCGGCGGCGCCGGCCGCGATCATGCCCTTCATCAGCTCGAACGCGTTCAGCGGGCCACCGAAGCCGGCCTCGGCGTCGGCGACGATCGGGGCGAACCAGTCGCGCTCGTACCTACCGTTCGAGGTGTCGATCTGGTCGGCACGCAGCAGCGCGTTGTTGATCCGGCGGACCACCGCGGGAACCGAGTTCGCCGGGTAGAGCGACTGGTCCGGGTAGGTGTGGCCGGACAGGTTCGCGTCCGCCGCGACCTGCCAGCCGGACAGGTAGATCGCCTTCAGGCCGGCGCGCACCATCTGGGTCGCCTGGCCACCGGTCAGCGAGCCGAGGGCGTTGATGTAGTCCTCGGTGTGCAGGAGCTCCCACAGCTTCGCGGCGCCGCGCTCGGCCAGCGTGTGCCGCTCCTGGAGGGTGCCCCGCAGCTTCACGACGTCCTGCGCGGTGTAGTCACGCTTGATGCCGGCCCAGCGGGGGTTGTTGGCCCACTCCCGGGTGAGGTCCTCAGCGGTACCGCCCCGGTTCTCGAACTCAGTCATCAGAAAAATCCCTTTCCTGCCCTGTCGCGTTCTTCCTCGTGGAAGAACTTCACTCTCACGGATCACACCAGCCCCCATGAAGACTGTTTCCGAGGAAAGAAGTGCGAAAATTCTGTTAGGGTCAAACCCGTGACCGCTTCACTTTCACCTTCTTCTCAGGCGAGCGCTGAGCCATCGGTGGACCTCGTAACGCTCGGGCAGCGCCTCCGGCACCTCCGGCGGACCCGTGGCATGACCCTCGACCAGCTCAGCGACGCGGTCGGGCGGGCGCCGTCCCAGCTGTCGCTCATCGAGAACGGCAAGCGGGAGCCCAAACTGTCGGTGCTCCAGGCGATCGCGGGGGCTCTGGGCGTACCCATGCAGGATCTGCTTCGCCCGGAGGCGCCGAGCCGGCGCGCCGGCCTGGAGATCGAGCTCGCCCACTTCCAGCAGAACCCCGCCTACCAGGCGCTCGGCCTGCCGGTGGTGAAAGCCGGCCGGCGGCTGCCCGCCGACGCCCTCGAATCGCTGATCGGCATGCACCGCGAGCTCAACCGGGTGCTCACCGAACAGACCGCGACCCCCGAGGTGGCGCGGCGCGCCAACGCGCAGCTGCGCGCCGACATGCGGCGCCGCGACAACTACTTCGCCGAGATCGAGGCGGCGGCGGCCAGAGTTCTTCAATCGGTACGGCACACGACCGGCCCGCTGTCACAACGAGGCATCCTCGACATCGCCGCGCAGATCGGGTTCAGCCTGCACTACGTCAACGACCTGCCGGCCTCCACCCGGTCGGTGACCGATCTGAAGAACCGCAGAATTTATCTCCCACAGGTGGCCAGCGGCAAAGGCCACGACCCGCGTGCGGTGGTGCTGCAGACGCTCGGGCACTTCGTCCTCGGGCACAACGACCCGTCCGACTACGGCGACTTCCTGCGGCAGCGGGTCGAGGTCAACTACTTCGCGGCGGCACTGCTCATGCCGGAGAAGTTCGCCGTCGGCTTCCTCGCCGAGGCCAAAGCCGACCGGGCACTCGCCATCGACGACTTCCGCGACGCGTTCGGGGTGTCCTACGAGACGGCCGCCCACCGGTTCACCAACCTGGCGACCCACCACTTCGGGATTCCGGTGCACTTCGCGCGGGTCCACGAGACCGGCATCGTCTACAAGGCGTATGAGAACGACAACGTGCGTTTCCCGTCCGACGTGACCGGGGCGATCGAGGGCCAGCCCGTCTGCCGCAAGTGGGCGTCCCGCACCGTCTTCGAGGCTGAGGACCCCTACTCGTCGTTCTACCAGTTCACCGACACCGGCGCCGGGACGTACTGGTGCACCGTGCACGTCGAGTCGACCCGCTCCGGCGAGTTCTCGGTCACCGTCGGCACGCCCTACGAGCACGCCCGCTGGTTCCGGGGCGGCGACGTGCCCGGGCGCACCGTGTCGACCTGCCCCGACCCGGACTGCTGCCGGCGGCCGCCGGTCGCCCTGGTCGACCGGTGGGCGGGCAACGCCTGGCCGAGCGCCCGGGTCCACTCGCACCTGCTGGCCGCCCTGCCGCCGGGCACCTTCCCGGGAGTCGACAACCGCGACGTCTACGACTTCCTGGACCGCCGAGCCTGACCCTTCATCTGGTACGCCGCCGGCCGCCCTTCGCCGGACCACACCTCCCGTGGCGGCCACGCAAGCCAGGCGACACTCCCGGCCGAACCGCGACCGCCGGGCTGATCCGCCGGTCCCGGCCACCCCTCCCGCGATCTTGTTGACTTCGGGCACACCTCCCGCCCTCGAGTTCGCCACTTTGCGCACCGACATTGCAGGTCAGGGTCGACGCTGAAGTGAATCTTGCATTCGTCCTGGTCAGCGCCATCCTCAGCGAACTCCGCAAGATCACCGTGAAGTCTGATGACCTTGGGCGGCCGTCCAGAGGCGATGCCGAAAGCGGGCCGCCGAAAGCGGGTCCATCGGCCGCAGCGATGGCCGGCGCGCATGTTCGCCGGGCCGCAGCGATGGTCAGCGCACACGTTCGCCTGGGCGCAGCGATGGTCAGCGCACACGTTCGCCGATCGTGTGCGCCTGCTTCGCTCCGACGGGGACGGGCGCACACGTTGTGCCGTCCGTGTGCGCCTGCCATCGCTCCGGCGAGGATGAAGTCGCACGTTGCCGCATTGTGTGCGCTGGCCGTCGCGCTGGAGGGTGGCGACCATGCCGGGCCGGGCGCCGGCGACCGCAACGAACAGCCCCCTTGTCGCGGAGGGCAACGTTCGCCGCTGCTCCTTCCCGCCGTCCATCCCGACGGACACCCGGTGCGCTGTCGCCGTGGGCGGCGGCGTCCACAAGGCCGGCGCAACCGACGCGACCGATCCCCGAATGGCGAAACTCGAGTCCCGCCGAACTCCACAAGATCAACGGGCGGGCCGGGCCGCGACTCACTCCGGCACGGCCAGCCGTCGCCCAGCCAGGTAATGGCGCTCGTATTCCGATGGTCAGCGACGGCTCGCGGTCCTGGCCGTGACCGCGCCGGCCGGCCCCGGCCCCGACCGCGGCTCACGGGAGCGGCGGCCGGCTGAGGAAGGTGTCCAGGCGGTGGCGGGCGGCGGCCTCGAACGGCTGGACGGCCGCCGACATGCGGGTGTACAGGTCGTCGCATGTGGCCCGGGCGGAGGCGATCACCTCCGGCGGGTAGCCGTACCGGATCTGGTGCTCGGCGAACTCGTCCTCGTCGAGCACCGCCACCGAGCCGTCCCACTGCCTGATCACGTCCAGGTCCAGGTCGACGGCGCGTACCACACCGTCGATCACCCGTGGCCGGTCGGTGATGTCGATGTAGACCGCGATCGACGACGCCGACGACGGCGCGTTGATCGAGGCGATCCAGCAGCCGGATGCCGGAACCAGCATCACGAAGTCGTGGAGCTGCGGAAACGTCTCACCGTCGCCGCGGCGCATGCTGATCCCGGCCCGCCCGCCGAGCCACAGTCCGTGTTCGTCCTCGCCGAGCGGCTCCAGGTCGCATTCCCAGTGCCGGAGCCCGCCCCACTTGGTGAACCGGACCTCACCCGTCATGCCGGCACCGCGGCGACGGCCTCGATCTCGATCAGCAGGTCCGGCCGGAACAGCCCGGCCACCCGCACCAGCGAACTGGCCGGCGGACGGGCCGTGTCGACGAACTCGTCGCGGATCGACCGGATCGCCGGCAGCTCATCGATTCCGGTCACGAAATAGGTCAGCTTGATCACGTCGCCCCAGCCGGCCCCGCCCGCGGCGAGCGCCGCCTCCACGTTGCGGAACGTCAGGCGGGTCTGGCCGGCCCAGCCCTCGGGCACCTTGCCGTCCGCGTCGATCGGCACCTGCCCGGAGATGTACACGAGCCGGCTGCCCGGCGCGACGACGACGGTGTGGCTGTACCCGTTCGGGGCGGGCGGCCCCGGAAAGTCGATGATCGCCATCCGTCCACCCTAGAGACCCGTCGCTGACCGCGTGCCCACGCACCACAGGTCGGCACGCGGGTTCAGGGGCGGAGGGCCCGGATCGCGGTGAGCAGGTCGGACTGGGAGATCGGGGTGACGCCCGCGCCCCGGGCGTCCTGCATCGCCTTGGTCAGCTGGACCCGGCGCAGCACCTCCTTGATGTCGGCGCCGGTCATGCCGGTGCTGGCCACCCCCAGCGCGGCCAGGTCGAGGTCGTCGGCGAACATCCGGAACCCGGGTGTCTCGTGGGCGCTGATCAACCCGCGGATCATCTTGCGGAAGATCTCCGCGCGGGACGTCTCGTCCGGTTTCGGGACGCTGATCTTGACGTCGAAGCGGCCGGACCTGATCAGCGACTCGTCGACCCGGTGCGGGAAGTTGGTGGTGGCGACCACGATGACGTTCGGGTTCTCCTCGATCAGGTCGTTCATCTCCTGCTTGAAGATGCCGGCGACCGCGTTCAGGGCCTGGCTGGCGGCGTCCCCGCCCATCCCGGCGTAGCTGACGATCGAGTCGAACTCGTCGAACAGCATCAAGGTGGGCGTCCGGTACCGGCGGGCGTCCCGGAAGATCTGCTTGATGTTGCGTTCCGAGCCGCCCAGGTACTTGTCGAGGATCTCCGGGGTGCGGATCTCGCGGAAGTCGGCGCCGATCTCGTTGGCCAGCGCACGGGACAGCATGGTCTTGCCGGTGCCGGGTGGCCCGTACATCAGCAGGCCCTGCGGGCGACGGGCCCCCCACCGTGCCATCGCCTCGGGATGCCGGAAGGAGACGGCTATCTGGCGCAGTTCGGCGACGACGTCGGCGAGGCCGCCGACGTGATCGAGGGTGACCGACTGGGTGGTGGCGGGGGCGCCGGCCTGGCGGCCGATCACGTAGCGGCGGCCGCTCAGCGATTCGGGCCCGGCGAGGTCGGCGACGGCCTGGAGGGTGAGGGTGACGAAGGCCCGCAGGTGGGCGACGCCGACGGCGTCGCGCGGGATCCGCGATTCGAGGCGGGCGACACCGTCGCGGTAGGTCACCGTCGCTTCGATGCCGGCGGCGGCGTCGGCGAGCAGTCCGGGTTCGCGGTCGACCGGCTTCTCCAGACCCAGGGTTCGGTACGCGACAGCCGCGGCCATTCCCACTCCGTCGACGAGACGTGTCACCACCTGGTCCCCGGCGGCGATGCGGCGGGCGAGGAGACGGCCGAGCGGGTCGATGTCCAGGACGATGCCGCGCATCCGCTGCTGGGTGGCCTCCGGTGAGGTCCGGGTCTCGATGCGGGCGGTGAAGACGTGCTCGCTGCCGCCGGTGCCGTCGACGGTCAGGTCCACCCGGTGCACCGGTTCCGGCCAGGTGGCCCGCTGCAGCAGGTCGACCGGGTTGACCCGGGCGGCGGCGAGCAGGGTGCCGGCGTCGACGAGCTCGACGGTGGCCCCGGCGTGTTCGAAGGTCTCGCTGTGCGGCCGGGTGGAACTCGCGTCGGTCATCTGCCGTCTCCCGCCGGGTCGGGTGCCTGACGTACTCCCCCAGCGTGACACGCGATCGCATGGACGGCTGTTTGCCCGGGACGGGGGCGGGGAAACCGCTGGTCATGAGTGACTTCCTGAGCAGGGCCAAGAGTTTCGCCGACCAGCACGACGAGAAGGTGGATCAGGCGCTGGAGAAGGTGGGCGACCAGATCGACGAGCGGACCGGCAACAAGTACTCGGAGCACATCGACCGGGGTGTGGACGAGGCGCAGCGGCGCACCGGCGAGGGTGACACGGTTCCGGGCTGAGAAATGCGGTGGCCCGGCCGGCGCCGGCCGGGCCACGATTCCACGATGGATCGCACCACGAGCGAGATCGTCGAGTTCTACACCGGGTACGACGAGGCCGGGCGCCTGGATCGGAGGCCGTCGTTCCAGCTGGAGCGGATCCGGACCGGGGAGCTGCTGGCGGGTCATCTGCCAGCCGCGCCGGCATCGATCCTGGACGTCGGCGGTGGCCCGGGGGCGTACGCCCGCCCGCTGCTCACGGCCGGCTACCGGGTGCGGCTGGTCGACGTGGTGCCGGCGCATGTGGAGCAGGCGCGGGCCGGGCAGCCGCCGGTGGACGCGGTGGTCGGGGACGCCCGGTCGCTGCCGGAGCCGGATCACGCCTATGACGCGACGCTGCTGTTCGGGCCGCTCTACCACCTGCTGGACCGGGCGGACCGGGTGCGGGCGCTGCGTGAGGCGGTGCGGGTGACCCGGCCGGGCGGGGTGGTGCTGGCCGCGGCGATCTCCCGGTTCGCGGGGCCGCTGGACTTCGCCGCGACCGGCCGGTTCACGTCGGAGCGGCTCTACGCGGAGGCCGGGCAGATCCTCGCCGACGGGCGCAACCATCCAGGGCTGGGGTTCACGCACGCGTACTTCCATCGGGTGTCCGAACTGGCCGGCGAGTGCCGGGAGGCCGGGCTGGCCGACGTGACGGTGCACGGCATCGAGGGTCCGGCGTGGCCGGCGGCGGAGGCCGCGGCGGGCACCCCGAACGAGCGGGCGGTGCTGGACGGCGCGCTGGCGCTGGCCCGGCTCTACAGCTCGGAGCCGGACGTGGTCCCGGTGAGCGCCCACCTGATGGCCGTGTCGATCACCCCCGGCGGACGATGACGCGTGGGTGAACACGGTGCGAAGATGTCGGCATGCTGGTCGTCTTCGCGCACAGCAACACCGGTTCCACGGTCGCCACGCTGCATCGCGGCGACGGTGTGGTGCTCCAGTTACCCGGCTACGACCGGAAGTACCGGGTGCCGCACGATCTGGCGCACTTCGTCACCGAGCGGGCGCTGGAGATGTCCGGCGGGGTGTTCGGCTCGATCGCGGCGGGTGCGGTCTTCAGCAACATGCGGGTGGTGAGCGGCCGTCCGCGCCATGACGCGGCGGCCCGCAGCAAACTGATCCTGGACGGTTGCAAGCAGAGTCTGGGGCTGGCCGAGCTGCTCGCCGGGATGGTGCACCACGCGGTGGAGACGGGCATCCCGGAGCAGGCGCCGGTGCTTGTCCGTAAGGCGTGGGGCTCGTTGCAGGCCGGCGAGATGCCGTGGCCGGACGAGGTGGTCGCCGGGGCCGCGACGGCGCTGTCCGGGCTGGTCACCGACTTCGAGGCGCAGGGCTCGGTCAAGGTGACCTGGCCGGAGCATCTGGTGGCGGCGGTGCCGCCGGCCCGGGGCGTCAGGCGCGGCCGGCGTGGCCGCACCTGACACCCGCGGGTTCTGCCGCACGGGTTCTACTTGACGTAGGTGACCGTGACGTTGGGGTCGGCCGCGTCGCCGGTGGTGTAGACGTACTTCCTGGCCGCGCTGCTCCCGGTCTGGGCGAGCAGCCACTGCGCCGACCAGCGGGCGATCGTCTCGACGCCGACCGCCTGGTCGAGGGTCTGCGCCGAGGTGTCCGGCGCCGCGCCGGCCGGGTTCTGCCCGTTGGTGACGCCGTAGTGGTTGGTGCCGGTGACCGAGATGAACGCCTTCGGCGTGCCGGTGGTCAGGTTGTAGGTGGAGAGGCCCTCGTCCGGGGTCGCGACGCCGTCGGCGAGGCCCTGGATGTAGCCGACCGGCACGGTGTTGAGCACCGGCAGGGCGATCGAGGTGCCGGAGAGGATGTAGTTGCCGCCGTAGGTGACGACCGCCTCCAGCTCGCCCGGCGCGGTGTTCGCGATCGAGCAGAACGGGATGATGCAGAGCCCGGTGCTCAGGCTGAGCGCGGTCGCGGCCCCGAACGAGTGGCCGGACAGCACGAGCGTGTTCTCGTCGATCCGCTTGTGGAGCGGGGACGCCGGGTTGTCGTCCTCGGCCTCGGCCCAGTCGACGGTCCAGCCGGCCTGCGCGCCCTCGGGGAAGAGGCCGCTGGTGCCGAACAGGCTGCGGGTGTGGTTGGGGACGGCCACGACGAAGCCGTACGAGGCGAGCGTCGCCGCGTAGGTGGAGTAGTTCGACTTGTCGACGTTGGCGCCCTGGAGGAAGAGCGCGACCGGCAGCCGGGTGCCGGTCACCGGGTAGTACACGTCGGCGCTGTCACCGTTGATCGTCGTGGCGTAACTCGCGACCGCCGGGGAGGCGCTCGCGGGGGCGGGGGCCACGGTCAGCGCCGTGACCAGGGCGGCAGCCGTCGCCGCGACCGCCGTCCGTTTCCAAGAACGGAACGATGTCACATTCATGGATACGGACTATGTCGATCAATCGGTACGCCGTCAAGAGCCGGAATTTTCTGCGACGATGCCGGAGTGACTTCGGCATCCCGCTACCTCAGCGAGCGCATCGACGTTCCGGCCGGTGACGTGTACACGTTCACCAGCGACCCGGCCAACCTGCCGGCCTGGGCGCCCGGCCTGGCCACGTCGGTGACCCGGGAGGACGACAGGTGGCTGATCGGCGACGACGGCGCCGAGCTGGTCTTCACACCCCGCAACGAATTCGGCGTGCTGGACCACTGGGTGCGCCCGCCGGACGGCGACGAGGTCTACGCGCCGATGCGGGTCATCCCGGACGGCGACGGGGCGGAAATCATGTTCACGCTGCGGCGGCTGCCGTGGATGACCGACGACGACTTCGACCAGGACGCCGACGCAGTGCAGGCCGACCTGACCCGGCTCAAAGAGGTGCTTGAGTCCGGGCGCCGGTGATCCGTACCGAATAGAGAAAAAGCAGAACCTGAAGCCCCGGCACCGCCAGGACCACCGCCAGCATCGGGCCCCGCGGGTCCATGGCCAGGTGCAGCACCATCATGAGCCCGCTCAGGACCAGCAGGGTGATCCACGCCGCACGGTCGGCGGGCCGGCGCAACAGCGAGAGACCGCACGGCACACAGACCAGCGCGAGCACCCCGAGAGCGGCGAAGAGCGCGGGAGCGTGCCCGGCGTGACCGCCGGCGAGCGCCAGGTGAACGGCGACGCCCGCGACTCCGGCCGCCGCGGCGAGCCGGGCGAGGGCGGCGTGATCCACATCGGTGAGTCTGCCATATAACAGTCGTCCAACGACTGCTTTCGATCATGCCCTCCGCATGGAAAAGTGCAGGCTACCCCCAGGCGACGGCGGTAGGGCCGAATTCGCCCCCTGGCCTCCTGCCGTATGCCCGTCCTCCACCCGGCACTTCCATGATCCACCAGCGCGCACCGGTCGCCGGTGCCGCAGAAGGAGGAACTCCAGTGCGCACCACCCTTGCCCGCTCCGCAGTCACCACCCTGACGGCTGCCGCGATGATCGCCTTCGCCGGCGCCTGCTCGCCCCCGGAGAAGGAGTCCGAGGCCGCCACGAGCAAGGCCGGGACCGCCACCAGCGCCGCCGACCTGGGCGGCCTGGACGCCCTGATCGCCGAGGCCAAGAAGGAGGGGCAGCTCAACGTCATCGCGCTGCCGCCGGACTGGGCCAACTACGGCGAGATCATCAAGGCGTTCGGCACGAAGTACGGCATCAAGGTCAACTCGGCCCAGCCGGACGGCTCCAGCCAGGACGAGATCAACGCCGCCACCCAGCTCAAGGGCCAGGACACCGCCCCTGACGTGTTCGACCTGGGCGTCTCGGTGGCGACCGCGAACACCGCGCTGTTCGCTCCGTACAAGGTGGAGAAGTTCGCCGAGATCCCGGACAGCCTCAAGGACGCCAGTGGCACCTGGGTCAACGACTACGGCGGCTACATGTCGATCGGCTACGACAGCGCCAAGGTGCCCGCCCCGACCAGCGTCGCCGACCTGCTGAAGGCCGAGTACAAGGGCAAGGTCGCGCTGAACGGCGACCCGACCCAGGCCGGTGCGGCGTTCGGTGGCGTGCAGATGGCGTCGCTGGCCAACGGCGGCACCGTCGAGGACATCGCCAAGGGCGTCGAGTTCTTCGCGAACCTGAAGAAGGCCGGCAACTTCCTGCCGGTCGACCCGACCGCGGCCACCATCGAGTCCGGCCAGACCCCGGTCGTCTTCGACTGGGACTACCTGAACGCCGCCGAGTCGAAGAAGCTGCCCACCTGGAAGGTCTTCGTGCCGTCCGGGGCGGTCCTCGGCTCGTACTACGTGCAGGCCATCAACAAGGACGCCCCGCACCCGGCCGCGGCCCGGCTCTGGCAGGAGTTCCTCTACTCCGACGAGGGCCAGAACCTGTGGCTCAAGGGTGGCGCCCGCCCGGTCCGCGCCGACGCCATGCAGAAGGCCGGCACCATCGACGCGGCCGCGTTCGCCGCGCTGCCCGCCATCGAGGGCACCGCGGTCATC
Source organism: Actinoplanes sp. NPDC026670 (assembly GCF_040638175.1). Classification (NCBI taxonomy): domain Bacteria; kingdom Bacillati; phylum Actinomycetota; class Actinomycetes; order Micromonosporales; family Micromonosporaceae; genus Actinoplanes; species Actinoplanes sp. NPDC026670. Next base: position 49,934 of record NZ_JBEZXU010000008.1, on the reverse strand, counting down.
CCGACCGAGGCGCAGAGCGCCAAGGCCAAGGAGTACCTGACCGCGAACTGGGCCAAGGCAATTGGCTGAGATCGCCGCGGACGCTCCGCAGCGCGTGGCCGCCCGGCCACGCCTGCGGGGCGCCGCCCTGCTCGGCACGGTCCCGTTCTTCGCGTTCGTGACGATCTTCCTGGTCATCCCGACCCTGACGGTGGTGATCGGCGCGTTCACCGGTGACGGCGGGCGCGGCTTCACCCTGGCCAACGTCCGTGCCCTCACCGACGACTACATCGTCGCCGCGTTCGGCCGCAGCATCACGCTGTCCGCGTCCAGCGCGCTGATCGGCGCGGTGCTCGGCGCGATCCTGGCGTACGCGCTGGTCACCGCGAAACCGGACGGGCTGCTGCGCCGGCTGGTCACCGCGGCTGCCGGGGTGCTCGCCCAGTTCGGCGGCGTCACGCTCGCGTTCGCGTTCCTGGCGACCATCGGGCTGTCCGGCTTCGTGACGATCTGGCTCCAGGAGCACGGGCTCGACCCGTACGCCAACGGGGTCTGGCTGTTCGAGCTGCCCGGCCTGACGCTGGTGTACACGTACTTCCAGATCCCGCTCATGGTGATCGTCTTCCTGCCCGCGCTGGACGGCATCCGCCCACAGTGGCGGGAGGCGCACGTCAGCCTGGGCGGCAACACCTGGCAGTACTGGACCCGGGTGGCCGGCCCCCTGCTCGCCCCCGCGTTCCTCGGTTCGACGCTGCTGCTGTTCGCCAACGCCTTCTCCGCGTACGCGACCGCCGCCGCCCTGGTCAGCCAGGGCAGCCCGATCGTCCCGCTGCAGATCCGCGGCGCCCTGACCAGCGAGGTCGTGCTCGGCCAGGCCAACCTGGGCAAGGCGATGGCGCTCGGCATGGTGGTCGTGGTCGCCGTGGTGATGGCCCTCTACTCGCTGCTGCAGAAGAGGACCGCGAAATGGCTCGGGTGATCTTCAGGTGGACCGTCCTCTCCGTGATGGGCGTGTTCTTCCTCCTGCCGCTGGTCGCGATGGTGGAGTTCAGCACCCGCGACGCGAAGACCTGGCCGCTGCTGCTCGACTGGCCGCGCCTGAGCTCCGAGTACCCGGCGCTGGCCGAGGGCATCGTGGCCTCGCTGGCGCAGGCGGCGCTCACCTCGCTGCTGATGCTGGCGCTGCTGGTGCCGACCGCGGTCTGGGTCCGGCTGCGGTTGCCGCGGCTGCGCCGGCTGGTCGAGTTCCTCTGCCTGCTGCCGCTGACCATCCCGGCGATCGTGCTGGTGGTCGGCCTGGCCCCGGTGTACGCCTGGGTCAACTACTTCCTCGGCGGCTCGTCGCTGACGCTGGTGTTCGCCTACACCATCCTGGTGCTGCCGTACGCGTACCGGGCGATCGACGCCGGCCTGTCCGCGATCGACGTGAAGACCCTTGCCGAGGCGGCCCGCAGCCTGGGCGCCGGCTGGTTCACCGTGATCGTGCGGGTGGTGCTGCCGAACATCCGCTCGGCCGTGCTGTCCGCCGCGTTCCTGACCGTCGCGCTGGTGCTCGGCGAGTTCACCATCGCGTCGCTGCTGCACCGCACCAACCTGCAGGTCGCCATCGAGTTCCTGGGCAAGAGCAGCGCCGGGGTGTCGGTGGCGGTGTCGCTGGCCGCGCTGCTGCTCGCGTTCGTGCTGCTCCTAGTCCTGTCCCTGGCGGGTAATCGCCGGAAAGGAAAGATCTCATGACCGGCGTCGCCGTTCACCTCGACGGGCTGCGCCGCACGTTCGGCAGCGTGCACGCCCTCGACGACCTGGACCTGTCGATCGAGCCGGGCGAGCTGATCGCGCTGCTCGGGCCGTCCGGCTGCGGCAAGACCACCGCGCTGCGGATCCTGGCCGGGCTGGAGGACGCCACCGCCGGGCGGGTCCTGGTCGGCGGCAAGGACATCACCCGGCTGCCGGCCAACCGTCGCGGCATGGGGATGGTGTTCCAGGCGTACAGCCTCTTCCCGCATCTGAACGCCCTGCAGAACGTGGAGTTCGGCCTGCGGCTCCGGAAAGGCCGTGCTCCGAAGGAGAAGGCCGCCGAGATGCTGGACCTGGTCGGCCTCGGCAGCTTCGGCAGCCGGTACCCGCATCAGCTCTCCGGCGGGCAGCAGCAGCGGGTCGCGCTGGCCCGGGCGCTGGCCATCGAGCCGCAGGTGCTGCTGCTCGACGAGCCGTTGTCGGCGCTGGACGCCAAGGTCCGGGTGCAGCTGCGGGACGAGATCCGCCGGATCCAGACCGAGGTCGGCACCACCACCCTGTTCGTCACCCACGACCAGGAGGAGGCCCTCGCGGTCGCCGACCGGGTCGGTGTGATGCGGGCCGGGAAGCTGGAGCAGCTGGCCACCCCGTCGGAGGTCTACCTGCGGCCGGCGACCGCGTTCGTGGCCGATTTCGTCGGCACCAGCAACCGCCTGCCGGGAACGGTTTCCGGCGAGGTGGTCGAAGTGCTCGGCAACCGGCTGCCACTGGTGAGCCCGCACTCCGGTGGCGCGGTAACCGCGCTGATCCGGCCCGAGGCGGTCGAGGTGACACCCGACCCGGAGAGCACGGCGAAGGTGCTGACCAGCAGTTTCCTCGGTCCGACGAGCCGGGTCACGGTGTCCGTCGGGGACCACCTGGTGATCGCCCAGGTGCCGAGTGGACGGCTGCCCGAACTGACCCCGGGCACCGGGGTCCGGGTGACGATCCAGCCGGTGGCGGTCGCCCTGGAATAGACGCCGGTTAACGCAGGCGTTACAGTCGGGGTTCCTGGGAGCGCTCCCAGGGCGGGTTCCCCCACTGCCGGTCCCCAACGGCAGCCCGCACCCATCCCCCGAGGTGATGCTTTCGTGAAACGCCGGACAGCAACGGTCCTGACCACGGTACTCGCCGTGGCGGCCGCATCGACCGCCGCCTTCTTCGCGCTCCCGGCCAGCGCGGAGACGGCGGCGTTCGCCGTGCAGAGCTCGTGGAACAACGGCTACCAGGCCCAGGTGACCGTCAACAACAACACGTCGTCGCAGATCAGCACGTGGAAGGTGGAGCTGACCTTCCCGGCCGGCACGACTGTCGGCCAGTCGTGGAACGCGACGCAGGCCGTCAGCGGGAACACCTACACGTTCACGCCGGCCGGCTGGAACGCGACGATCGCGGCCGGCGCCTCCACCAGCTTCGGGTTCATCGCCAACGGCGCCGGCCGCCCGACCAACTGCCTGGTCAACGGGCAGGCCTGCACCGGGACGACGAACCCGTCCCCGTCGCCGTCCAGCGCCTCGCCTTCGCCGTCCACCTCCACTCCCCCCACGACGGGGACCCCGGTGCAGGTCAACGGGCAGCTCAAGGTCTGCGGGACCAAGCTCTGCAACGAGTACGGCCAGGCGGTCCAGCTCAAGGGCATGAGCACGCACGGCATCCAGTGGTTCCCGAACTGCTACACCGACGCCTCGCTCGACGTGCTCGCCGGCGAGTGGAGCGCGGACCTGTTCCGGATCTCGATGTACGTGCAGGAGCAGGGCTACGAGACCGACCCGGCCGGGTTCACCAACCGGGTGAACAACCTGGTCGAGGAGGCCACCGAGCGTGGCATGTACGCGCTGATCGACTTCCACATCCTCACGCCGGGCGACCCCGCGTACAACCTGGAGCGCGCCAAGACCTTCTTCGCGCAGGTGTCGGCGCGGCACGCGAACAAGAAGAACGTCATCTACGAGATCGCCAACGAGCCGAACGGGGTGAGCTGGGCGCAGATCAAGAACTATGCCGACCAGGTCATCCCGGTGATCCGGGCGAACGACCCGGACGGCGTGGTGATCGTCGGCACCCGGGGCTGGTCCTCACTGGGCGTCTCGGAGGGCTCGAACTCCTCGGAGATCGTGAGCAACCCGGTCAGCGCCGCGAACGTGATGTACGCGTTCCACTACTACGCCGCCTCGCACAAGGACAACTACCGAGCCGAGGTGGAACGGGCCGCGGCCTCGCTGCCGCTGTTCGTGACCGAGTTCGGCACGGTGACCTACACCGGCGACGGCGCGGTCGACACGGCCAGCAGCAACGCCTGGTTCGACCTGCTTGACCGGCTGAAGATCGGGTATGCCAACTGGACGTACTCGGACGCGAGCGAGGGCAGCGCCGCCTTCAAGCCCGGCACCTGCAACGCCGGCTCGTTCGCCGGAACCGGCTCGCTCACCGAGTCGGGCGCGCTGTTGCGTAACCGCATCCGCGCCTGACCCGCCTGCTCCGCCGGGCCCGCCTCCCTTCCACCGGGCGGGCCCGGCGGCCTATCTCAAAAGGCACCACTTATATAAGTCGCATCTGATAGGGTCCTGCTCGTGCATGCGTTCGACGTACTCGGTGATCCGGTCCGCCGCCGGATCCTCGAGCTGCTCGCCGAGGGTGAGCAGACCTCCGGCGCCGTCACCGCGGTAATCCGCGCGGAGTTCGGCATCACCCAGCCGGCCGTGTCCCAGCACCTGCGGGTGCTGCGCGACAACGGTTTCGCCACCGTGCGGCCCGACGGCGCACGCCGCCTCTACGCGGTCGACCACACCGCGCTGCGGCAGGTGGACGAGTGGCTGACCCCGTTCCGGAGGTTCTGGACGCCGCACCTGTCCGCGATGGCCACCGAGGTGGCCCGCGGAAAACGCCTTCGGCGACTCGGCGAAGGCGTCGGGACCAGCGATGCGAGGAGCGCACGATGATCGAGGTCAAAGAGCAGATCAGCAACGTACGGCGGACGATCGGCACCCGCGTGCTGGAGGCCGGTGAGGCGCGGGTGATGACGATCAGCCAGTCCTACGACACCGACCAGGACGACCTGTGGGACGTGGTCACCAATCCGGAGCGGATCCCCCGGTGGTTCCTGCCGGTCTCCGGTGAGCTGCGCCTGGGCGGGAGCTACCAGTTCGAGGGCAACGCCGGCGGCACCATCACGAAGTGCGAGAAGCCGCGCGCGGTGGGCGCCACCTGGGAGTTCGGCGGCCAGGTGAGCTGGGTCGAGGTGCGGATCACCCCGGAGGGCGACGGCCGCGCCCGGTTCGAGCTGGAGCACGTGGCGCACGTCGACGACGAGCACTGGGAGCAGTACGGCCCGGGCGCCGTCGGGCTGGGCTGGGAGGGCGCGTTCTGGGGCCTGGCCAACCACCTGGCGACCCCCGAGGCGACGATCACCCCGGAGGCCGCGATGGAGTGGGCGATGTCGCCCGACGGCATCACGTTCATGCGGCTCAGCGCCGAGGCGTGGACCGAGGCGGACATCGCCTTCGGCACCGACCCGGAGCAGGCCCGCCGCCAGGCCGCGAACACCCTGAAGGCCTACACCGGCCAGGAGTGAGTCACAGGCGGGCGGGCAGGGTGGGGCCGCGCAGGCGGCCCCGGACGTCCTCGGCGCGGTCGCGGGCCGGGCTGATCCGGTCGCGCACCGTCAGCCACGTGCGGATGGCCCGGACCCGGGGTGTGCGGCGGCACTCGGTGGCCGGCTCGTAGCCGAAACGGGTCAGCCGGTCGCCGAAGACCGCCTCGCACCTGGCGATCTCGTCGGCGGTGAGCCGCTCCCGCCAGCTGCCGGCCCGCGCGGTGGTGACGTCCGAGTGGGTCAGCGCGTGCCACGTCTTGTACCCCGGGACGGCGACCGGGGCCAGCTCGGACGGCCGGGCCATCGCCGGGTGGTACTCCTCGCCGAGGAAGTCGCAGATCCGGCGCAGGTGCGGTTCCGGGCCGGCCACCAGGTCCTCGTAACGGACCTGATGGAAGCCGTCCACCGGCAGGGTGCGGGCGGCCCGCAGCGCGTTGTCGGCGGAACGGGCCCACACGTCGATCAGCTCGTCGAGATCACCGGAGCTCCACGGGGCCTCCTTGAGCGACGCCACACAGTCCCGCCCGTCGCGCATGATGTTGATGATCTGCGCGTCCGGGAAGAGCCTGCGGATCGTCGGCAGATGCCGCAGGTAGAGCGGCCGTTTGTCGCCCCAGCGTGGTTTGCCGAAGCGGTGCGCGTACATCCGGAAGACCGTCCCGAACGCCGAACCGAGCGTCGGCGGCGCCGACGTGACCGCGGTGACCACCGCCCCGCTCTCCAGGCCGAGATCGCCGAAGTGCGGGGTGCCGGTGATCCACTCGCCGAGCGCCCGCCGCCGCGCCGGGTCGCCGAGGTCGCCGAACTCCCGGCGGCGCGCATAGCCGGGCAGCAGGAACCGGCTCTCCGGGGGCAGCGCGATCCGGGGGTGTGCGTGCAGCATGAGCTGGAGCATGGTCGTGCCCGAACGCGGGCAGCCGACGACGAAGATCGGTCGGTCAGACATGCCTTAGACCGTAAAATACAGATTGTCTGTTTTGCAAAGAAGAGGCATATATGACCGGTGAAGAGCTGCTCCGCTACTGTCTGGCCAAGCCCGGGGCGTGGCCCGACGAGCCGTGGGAGGGCGACACGGTGGCCAAGGTGGGCGCCAAGATCTTCGCGTTCCTCGGTGGCGGCGACGCCGTCGGCGTCAAGTGCGGCAAGGGCCGCGACCTGGCCGACGAGTGGCTGGCCCGGTACCCCGGCGACGCCACCGCAAGCGCCTACATCGGCCGGCACGGCTGGAACACGTTGCGGCTCGGCGGCGCCATCCCGGACGACGAGATCTACGAGGCGGTCGACGCCTCCTACGACGCGGTGGTGGCCACCCTGCCGAAGAAGGACCGCCCTTGACCAGCCGGGGGCGAGCTGGCCGGCCTCAGCCCGCTCGCCCCCGGACGGGTCAGACACCCCAGCTTCTTAGATGTCAAGCTGCGGCGGGTTGTGCGCGGTGTGACCAGGCGGTGTTCTGGTCGTAGGCAGTGGCGGTTTTGAGGCAGCCGTGGAGGATGCCGACGAGGCGGTTGCCGACTTGACGCAGTGCGGCGTTGTGGCCGACTTCGCGGCCGCGGAGTTCGTTGTAGTAGGCGCGGACGCCGGGGTCGTGCAGGATCGCGACGCCGGCTTGCATGTGCAGGGCGTCGACGAGGCGGTCGTTGTGGATGTACCGGGCGTGGACGGTCTTGGATTTTCCGGACTGGCGGGTGATCGGTGCGGTGCCGGCGTAGTTCTTGCGGGCTTTGGCGTCGGTGTAGCGGTCGGTGGCGTCGCCGAACTCTGCGAGCACCCGGGCGCCGAGGACCGCGCCGATGCCGGGCTGGCTGAGGTAGACCTCAGCGTCCGGGTGCTGGCCAAAATGGGCCTCGACCTGCCGTTCGAGAGTTTTGATCTCCGTGTTCAGGGTTTGCAGGACCGCGGCGATGGCGCGGACCGTGGCTGCGTAGGCGCCGGCGACGATGTCGGCCTGGCCCAGGTGTTCGGTGCGCAGGGCCTGCTGGATCGCGGTGGCCTTGGCCGCGACGTCATGACGGCGGGCCTTGCGCAAGACCGCGCTGATCTGCGTGACGGTCAGTTTCGCCGCCGCGGCCGGGGTGGGTGCCTTGGCCAGCAGTTCGAGGGTGTCGGCGCCGGTGAGAGTCAACGGCTGGTAAGCCGCCAGGGCGGCGGGGAAGTAGTCGCGTAGCGCTGTTCGTAGCCGCAGCGTGTGGCGGGTGCGTTCCCAGATCAAGGTCTGGTGGGCCCGGGCCACGACCTTGACGGCTTCGGCGATGTCGGAGTCCGCGGCGACCTGCCGCAGCTGGTGGCGGCGGGTCCGGACCATGTCAGCCAGGGTGTGCGCGTCGGCCTTGTCGCTCTTGGCGCCCGACAGCGACATACCTTCGCGGTGCCGGGCGGCCTGTTTCGGGTTCACCCCGTAGACCTGGTAGCCGGCCGCGATCAGCGCCCGCACCCACGGTCCACGGTCGGTTTCGATGCACACGAGCACGTCGGAAGGTTTCGCGTCGTCGGGCAGGAACCGGGCCACCAAGTCATGGAAGCGGGCCATCCCGTCCACGCCCTCGGGCAGCCGGACCGCCTTCATCGCCCGGCCATGATCGTCCTGCACCTCCACGTCATGGTGATCTTCCGCCCAGTCGTCACCGACGAACAGCACTTGCGGTCTCCGCTCCGTCACGGGTCCATGTCAGCAGCCTGCGGAAGACTCCAGCGCCCTAATGGACCAGTGCTCACGCCAACGGTCAGCGGGCACGACACCCCATCAGCCGTTCGTCTCCCGGCCACGAGCGGGGGCACGGTCTGACCCCAGGACTCAACATCGGTCCAGGCGAAGAGAGTGCTCACCCGCTCGCGGCTACCAGGCACCGAGTCTGCCAGCGGCTGACCCGGCAGCTCCCATTAGGCGAGCTTCTTGGACTTGGTGATCGCGGCGGTCAGCGCCTCGAGCAGCGGCGCCGAGCCGGCCCAGGAGTAGATCGGCACGGCCTGCCACGGGAAGACCTGGTTGGCCTTGACCGCGGGCAGCGCGCTCCAGCCCGGCTTCGACGCCAGGTCGTTCGGCTGAAGGGTGCCGGTGCGCGCGTCCAGCCAGATGATGTCGGCGTGGTACTTGTCGGCATTTTCCCAGCTCAGCGACTCGTAGTAGTCACCGCCGTCGGTCTTCTCCGGGACGATGACGTCGACGCCGAGCTCCTTGAAGTACATCAGGTCGGACGACACCTTCGGGTTCGACACGTAGAAGATGTCGGCCGCGCCGGAGCCGGCGAGCACCTTGATGCCACCGGCGGCCTTGGCAGCGGCGGACAGGTCGGCGGCGGCCTTCTCGAAGCGGGCCTTGTCGGCTGCCACCTTCGGCGCGTTCAGGTCGGCGCCCAGCGACTTCGCCAGTTCGGCGTACCGCTCGATCGGCTTGGTCAGCGGGACCCGGCCGACGGTGATGGTCGCGGTGGGGGCGAGCTTGAGGATCTGGTCCTTGCTCTCGTCCGGGATGTACCAGTAGGCGCCCGGGTCGAACATGTGGGTGACCAGCAGCTCCGGCGCGAGCGCGGCGTACTTCTCGACCGAGAACTCGCCCCACGCGTTGCCGATGATCTGAACCTTGCCGATGTCCAGCGAGCCGGCCTGCGCCTCGGCGGTGCCGTCGGCCTTCTTGGTCTCGCCGAAGACGCCGACGATCTTGTCCTGGAGGCCCAGGTCGGCCAGCGCGGCGGCGGTGCCGGTGAACGCGACGACCTTGGCCGGGGTCTTGTCGGCCTTGAGATCCTTCGGCTGGTCGTCGGTGAACGCCCACGGGCCGGCGGCGGCAGCGGGAGCGGAGGCGGCCGAGGACCCGGACTCGCCCTTGTCGCCACCGCAGGCGGCGAGCAGCGCGCCGGCACCGACGGCGCCGCCGGCGGCCAGCAGGCCACGACGGGACAAGGAAACCTGCGAATACTTCATCTTCAAGTCTTTCTGGGGTACGACCGGCCCTTAGACCGCGTGCGATGGTTAGGCTAACCTAACGAAACGACTGCGCGTCAACAGGATCTGGAACACCGGGACGGGAGAGCCGCACTGTCCACCATCGACGCCCCTGCCGACCAGGGGCTACGAGCCACGGCGCCGGCACGTCCCGGGCGCCGGTCGTCCGTACGCCTGCTCGGTCTGGCCCTTGCCGTTGCCGCGCTCGTCGCGGTCGCCGTGCTGAGCATCGGATTCGGCGCGCGGTTCCTCTCCCCCGGCGAGGTCTGGGCCGGACTGTGGAACCCGGACTCTCCCTATTACCGGATCGTGCACGAGATGCGCCTGCCCCGGACGCTGCTCGGCCTGATGGTCGGCATGGCGCTCGGCCTGGCCGGCGCGATCATGCAGGCGCTGACCCGCAACCCGCTCGCCGACCCCGGCCTGCTCGGCATCAACGCGGGCGCGTCGGCCGCGGTCGCCACGGCCGCCGTCTTCTTCGGCGTCGGGACCTTCTTCGGGTACGTGTGGTTCGCGCTCGCCGGCGCCGCGGTCGTCACCGCCCTGGTGTACGCGGTCGGCGGCGGACGGTCGGCCACCCCGGCCCGGCTCGCGCTGGCCGGCGCCGCCCTCAACGCGACCTTGCTCTCCTATGTGTCCGCGGTGCTGCTCTCCGACACGCAGGCCATCGACAAGATGAAGTTCTGGACCGCCGGCTCGCTGGCCAGCGCCGACTTCCCCACGGTCGAGCGGCTGCTGCCGTTCTTCGCGGCCGGCCTGCTCACCGGCCTGCTGGTGGCCCGCCCGCTGAACGCGCTGTCGCTCGGCGACGACTCGGCCCGCGCGCTCGGCGCCAACCCGTCGGTGATCCGAGCCGCTGTCATCGTGGCGGTCACCCTGCTCTGCGGCAGCGCCACCGCGGCGTGCGGGCCGATCGTCTTCATCGGGCTGCTCATCCCGCACATGGTCCGCCCGTTCACCGGGCCCGACCTGCGGTGGCTGCTGCCGTACACGGCGATCCTGGCGCCGGTGCTGCTGCTCGGCGCCGACGTGCTCGGCCGCATCCTGGGCAGCCCCGGCGAGCTCCAGGTCGGCACGGTCACCGCGGTCCTCGGCGGCCCCCTGTTCCTCTATCTCGTGCGAGCCGCCCGATGACCGCCACCCTGATCGAGAAGAGGACCCCGATCGGCCGGACGGTCGGCGTACGCCCCCGGGCCGTCGTCGTGGGAGTGGTCGCGGCGCTCGGCGCGTTCGTGATCAGCGTGTTCAGCCTCGGCACGGGCGACTTCGAGATCGCCCCGGCCGACGTGGTGACCACCCTGTTCGGCGAGGGCAACCCGGCCCACGAGTTCATCATCGGCGAGCTGCGGCTGCCCCGGCTGATCACCGCGCTGCTGGTCGGCGCGGCGCTGGCGGCCGGTGGCGCGGTCTTCCAGTCGCTGGTGCGCAACCCGCTGGGCAGCCCGGACATGCTCGGCGTCACCAACGGGGCCAGCACCGCCGCGCTCACCGTGATCATTCTCGGCGGCACCAGCACCCAGCTGTCGGTCGCCGCGGTCGCCGGCGGCCTGGCCACGACGCTGCTCATCCAGCTGATCGCCGGGCGGGCGCTGCACGGGTTCCGGTTCATCCTGGTCGGCATCGGCATGGCCGCGATCCTCACCGGCATCAGCGGCTACCTGCTGACCCGGGGCGTCCAGATGGAGAACGCGCGGGCGCTGCTCTGGCTCACCGGCAGCCTCGACGGGCGGGACTGGGGTCAGGCCGTGCCGATGCTGGTCGTGCTCGGGGTCACCCTGCCGGTTCTGCTGCTGGCCTGCGGGCCGGGCCTGCGGATCCTGGAGATGGGCGACGACTCGGCGTCCGCCCTCGGGGTGCCGGTGTCGCTGCTGCGCAACGGGGCGCTGATGTCGGCCGCGCTGCTCGTGTCGTTCGCGGCGGCCAGCGCCGGGCCGGTCAGCTTCGTCGCGCTGATCGCCCCGCACCTGGCGAAACGGCTCACCCGGGCGCCCGGGCCCAACCTGGTGCCGGCCATCCTCGTCGGGGCGCTGCTGCTCACCGGCGCCGACTTCCTCGCCCAGCACCTGCTCACCGACCGGGCGCTGCCGGTCGGCGTGGTCACCGGCCTGGTCGGTGGCGCCTACCTGGTCTGGCTGCTGACCACCGAACGCCGCGCCGGGCGGATCTGATGACTGACACTGCAACAGGAGACACGATGACGGGTCACACGCCTCGGCTCAGCGGCAGCGGGATGACGCTCGCCTACGACAAGCGGGTCATCGCCGAGAACCTGAGCGTCGAGATCCCGGACGGCTCGTTCACCGTGATCATCGGGCCCAACGCGTGCGGCAAGTCGACGCTGCTGCGGGCCCTGTCCCGGCTCCTCAAGCCGGCCGCCGGCACCGTGCTGCTGGACGGCCGGGACGTGCACTCGCAGCCCACCCGGGCCGTCGCGAAGACCCTCGGCCTGCTGCCGCAGTCGTCGACCGCGCCGGACGGCATCACCGTGGCCGAACTGGTGGCCCGCGGCCGCTACCCGCACCAGAGCATCCTGCGCCGCTGGTCGGCCGAGGACGAACACGTCGTGCAGGAGTCGATGCTGGCCACCGGAGTGGCCGACCTGGCCGACCGGCACGTCGACGAGCTCTCCGGCGGCCAGCGGCAGCGGGTGTGGCTGGCCATGGCGCTCGCCCAGCAGACCCCGCTGCTGCTGCTCGACGAGCCGACCACCTATCTGGACATCGCCCACCAGATCGAGGTGCTCGACCTCTGCGCCGAGCTGCACGAGCACCAGGGCCGTACCCTCGTCGCGGTTCTGCACGACCTCAACCACGCGGCCCGCTACGCCACCCACCTGATCGCCATGCGCGACGGCCGGGTGGCCCGGTCCGGACAGCCCGCCGACGTGCTCACCGCGGAACTGGTCGAGGAGGTCTTCGGGTTGCCGTGCCGCGTGATCGACGACCCGGAGACCGGCACCCCGCTGGTGATCCCGGCGGCCCGGCGCTCCACCGGCGCAAAGGTCTGAAACCCAGGCCCGCCAGCCGTCGCCCACCGCGGTAATAGCCGCCCCGAAAGCGCCGTGAGCGACGGCTGGGGTCCCGGCCGTCGCCCCCCGCGGTAAAGAGAGGCCCGAAAGGACCGTGAGCGACGGCCGGCGGTCCCAGCCGTCGCTCACCGCGGTTATCGGAGGCCCGAAAGGACCGTGGGCTACGGCTGGCGGTCTTCGACCGGGACGGCGAGCTTCTCGGCTGCGGTCAGCAGTTCGGACCAGACCTTCGCGGGTACGGGCACCCCCTGAGCCGCCCGCTCGACGGCCACGGTGGCGCTGCCCTCACCCGGGTAGCGGATGGTAGTACCGTCGTCGGCGGGGTTGAGGCTCTTCAGGGTGTCCAGCGTCGTCGCGACCGCGGGGCCGAACGCCGTGGGGTCGCCGAAGGCGCCCGGATCGAGGGCCAGGATCAGGGCGTTCTGCCGGTGCACCCGCCCCTGCGGGTCGCCGGAGTGGAAGGCGCTGAGGATCGGGGCACCGACCAGGACACTGGTGAGCAGCTCGAACACCAGGGACATGCCGGCGCCCTTGACGCCGCCGAGCGGCAGCGGCATCTTCGCCAGCTCCGGGTCGGTGGTGGGGACGCCGTCGGCGGTGGCGGCGGTGCCGGGCGGGAGTTCCCGGCCGGCGTTGCGGTACTGGGCGATCTTGCCGAGGGCGATGCCGGCGGTGGCCATGTCGAGCAGCGCGGGGGCCCTGCCGGCGGCGGGCACGGCGATCGAGAGCGGGCTGGTCGCGACGGCGGCGCCTTTGACTCCGGGGTACGCCATGTTCGGCATCCCGGCCACGAAGGCGATCCCGACCAGGCCGGCGTCGGCGATCCGGGACGTGTAGTAGCCGATCGCGCCGGTGTGGACGGTACGGCGTACCCCGACCGCACCGATGCCACTGGTCCGGGCGCGCCGGATCGCCTCGTCGGCGGCCGCGGTCAGCGCCACCGGGCCGGGCGCGCGGTCGGCGTCGAGGACGGCGACGGCCGGGCTGGTCGAGCTGAACGTGAGCGCCGGGGCCCGGTTGGCCTCGCCGGAGTCGAGGAGTTCCAGGTAGCGGGGCACCCGGGAGGCACCGTGCGAGTCGACGCCGCGCAGGCTGGCCCAGGTGAGCACGGCGGAGATGGTGGCGGCGTGTTCGGCGCTGACGCCGGCCGCGGTGAACAGTGCGGTGGTGAAGGCGCCCAGCTCGTCGGCGGGGACCAGGACCTTGGGAGGAGGCATGCGGAACTCCGTCAGCGGGAGACGTGGATGTTGACGATCGCGGTGGTGCCGCCCTGCACCGACTTGACGGCACGGTCGAGGGCCGGGGCCAGTTCGCCGGGGCGTTCGACGGTTTCCGCGTGCATGGCGAACGGGGCGGCGAAAGCGGCCGGGTCGGGCTGATCGGTCAGGTCGTTGCCGAGGAACTCGCCGGTCTCGACGGCTGCGCCCTGCGGGTAGAAGCGCAGGTGGTTCATCTTCATCGACCGGTACTCGTGGTTGTTGAAGATCACGATCAGCAGCGGCAGCCCGTTGGCGCGGGCGGCCTGCAACGACTGGACGATCGGGTTGTAGAGGAACGCCCCGTCACCGATCGTCAGCACGACGGTCTTCTCCGGGGCGGCGAGTTTCACGCCGAGCGCGACCGCGATGCCCTGGCCGAGGCCGCCCTGCACGTAGAAGTACGAGTCCGGGTCGTCCCGCTGGAGGTGCCGCTGGACGACCCGGCTGTGCGTGATCGTCTCGTCGACCACGACGGAATCGGTGATCGTGCGCAGCGCCGCGGCCACCTGCACCGGGTCCAGGGTGCCGGCGGTCCTCCGCTCGGCCGCCGCGACCGCCTCGCGTTCGGTGGAGGCCGGCGCGGTCCGGGTGGCCACGGCCTGGGCCGCCAGCGCCCGCAGCGTGGCGACGACCCCGCCTTCCAGGTAGTGGTCGGCGTTGAGGACCTGGTAGGCGATGTGTGGCCGCTGCGGCACCTCGTCGATCACCACGATCTTCGCGGTGGCCGGCCGCCGGGACGGCGGATAGAACGGCGCCCGGCAGTTGAGCAGCACGATCACGTCGTGCGCGTCGGGGTCGAACTCGCTGCCGGCGTGCAGCTCGTGGGTGCGCGGGAAGTTGGCGCAGACCGCCGACGCAGGCTCGACCACCGGGATCCGCAGCGCCTCGGCGAACGCGACGAGCGCCGCCATGCCGCCCTCCTCACGGCCGGTCGTCTCGGTGACGATCACCGGGTTCGACGCGGCGGTGAGCAGTTCCAGAACGGCCTCGACGTCCCCGGCCGAGCTGACCGTCGCCCCGCGGGCCACCACCGGTTTCGGGTCGGGGCCGGCCCACGGGTCGAGCAGCACCTCGAGGGGGATGTTGAGGTAGACCGGCCCGGCCGGGGCACGGGCCGCCAGCTCCGCCCCGCGGGTGATCATGGTGGTCAGGGTGTGCACGCTGGCGGCCTGGTTCGACCACTTGGTGAACGGGGCGGCGATCACGTGCGGGCCGCCGACCACGGACAGGTTGCGGTACCACTGGCCGCCCGGGTCGGGGCCGGGACCGTCGCCGTAGGTGACCGACTCCGACGAGGCGACCACCATCGGCGCCCCGGCCAGCAGGGCGCCGTGGATCGCCATCGAGCCCTGGAGCAGGCCCGGGCCCGCGTGCAGGAGCACACCCTGCGCGCGACGGGTGACCAGGGCGTACCCGGTGGCCATGCCGACCGCGACGGTCTCGTGGGTCAGATCCAGATAGTGCGGGCAGGGCAGCCCGTCGCGGTGGCGGCGGGCCAGCGACTCCCACACCGGGGCCCACTCGGACCCCGGTGAGGAGAAGACGTAGTCCGCCCCGGCCGCGTTGAACGCGGCGATGACCGCGTCACCGCCGTCGATGTGGCCGGTCATCGCGGGATCGGCCAGTCGAGGACCTCGCAGATGCCGCGGCCCATGATGTACTCCAGCTCCTCCGGCGTGAAGTCGAAGTGCTTGGTGAACTGCTCGATCGTCTCCACGTAGCTGAGACCGTGGCCGAGCAGGCGGGTTATGTCGGTGCCCCAGAAGCAGCGCTTCGGGCCCATCTTGTCGACCATCTCGCGCACGTACTTCTCGATGTTGAGGTTCGGGAAGGGCTGTGTGGAGTAGCCGGGCAGCGCCGACACCTTGACGTAGATGTTCGGGTGCTCGTGCAGGTCGGCGGTCTCCTGCACCCAGTAGCCGATGGCGTCGTCGACGCAGCGGGCCATGATGCCCATGTGATCGATGATGATCTTCAGGCCGGGGTGGGCGGCCGCGATCCGGCCCAGCTCGGCCTTCCAGATCGGCGCGTGCACCATGGTCGGGATGTTCAGTTCCTCGGCCAGCGGCCAGTACCAGTCGTTGGTGCCGTCGATCATCCAGTTCCGGTCGATCGGGCGGTGGAACGTCAGCCGGGTGCCCTTCACGTACGGGTTCTGCGCGAAGTCCCGCATCATCGCCGCGCCCTCGGCCGGCTTGTTCTGCGGGATGCGGGCCATGATGCCGAAGCGGTCGGGGTGCGCCTCGCACGCTTCCAGGGCGTAGTCGATGCGGTCCCCCTCCCACGACGGCGGCAGGATCAGCGCCCGGTTGACGCCGGCCTCGTCCATCAGCGCGAGGCACTCCTCGTAGCTGAACGGGTCCTCCCGGTGGCCGTTCAGCCGGATACGCTCACGCGCCCCGGGAACCCAGGGACGGTCCGGGGTCTCTTCCTTCCAGATGTGCACCTGGGAGTCGACGACGAACATGCGCGTTTCCTTTCGAAAAACCAGCGGGTTGTGGTTGACGCTAGGTGCGTTCCCGGCCCCTAAGGAGTCCGTGGAACGCAATCGGTTCTTGCACCGGACGACTCATCCGAAGACCTCGGCCACCACGTGCTCGGCGATCGCCAGGGACGACGTCGCCGCAGGTGAGGGCGCGTTGCGGACGGCCGTGACCGGGCCCAGACGGTGGATCCGGAAGTCGTCGACGAGGCTGCCGTCGCGGTCCAGCGCCTGGGCGCGCACGCCGGCGCCGGCCCGGACCACGTCGGCCGCGCCGATCTCCGGGACGTACTGCATCGCCTCGGCCATGTAACGGCTCTTCGACAGCGAGCCGCGGACCTCCTTGACACCGGTCCGCCAGTGTTTGCGGGCCATGTGCCAGGTGCCCGGCCAGGCCGCGATGCCGGCCAGGTCGGGGATGGAGAAGCGGGTACGGGTGTAGCCCTCCCGGGCGGTGGCCAGCACCGCGTTCGGGCCGACCTCGACGATCCCGGTGACCCGGCGGGTGAAGTGCACGCCCAGGAACGGGTAGCGCGGGTCCGGAACCGGGTAGATCATGCCGCGGACCAGGTCCGCCTTCTCGTCGCTGACCCGCATGTACTCGCCCCGGAACGGGATGATCCGCGGCTCGGCGACGTCACCGGCCAGCCCGGCCACCTTGTCGGAGTGGATGCCGGCGCAGACGATCACCTGGTCGACGGTCACACTCCGGTCGCCCGACTCGATCCGGATCGACCCGACGTTCCGCTTGATCGCGGTGACCGGGAAGTTCAGCCGTACCTCTCCGCCGGCTTTGCGAATGTCCTCGGCGAACGCCTTCGTGACGCCCGGGAAATCGGTGATCGCCGTTTCCGGTGAATGCAGCGCGGCGAGGCCCGCGGCATGCGGCTCGATCTCCCTGATCCCGCTCGGGTCAACCCTTTTCAGCCCGGGTACGCCGTTCTCCCGCGCCCTTTTCTCCAGGTCGTCCAGGCGCCCGAGTTCGTCCTCCCGCACCGCGACGACCAGTTTCCCGCATTCGTCGTAGGCGATGCCACGCTCCGCGCAGTATTCGCGCAGCAGCAGCCGCCCACGGGTGCAGAGCTCCGCTTTCAGGCTGCCCGGCGGGTAGTAGATGCCGGCGTGCACGACACCCGAGTTGTGGCCGGTCTGGTGCTGCCCGACCTCGGATTCCTTCTCGACGACCACGACCCGGGTGCCGGGCCGCCGCAGGCTGATCTCCCGCCCGATGGCCAGGCCGACGATGCCGGCTCCGATGATCCCGATGATCTCGTCCGCCACAGGTACTGCCTCTCTGATGCGGCCATCTCAACTCCCGAAGTGGATGGCGAAGGTCTTGACCTTGGTATAGAACCGCATCGCCTCCGGCCCCTGCTCCTTGAAGGGGGACCCGGAGTCCCGGAACCCCCCGAACGGCTGGTGCACGTCCCATCCGGACGTCGTCGTGTTGACGGCGATCTGGCCGCAGTCGACCTCGGCGAGGAACCGGTGCGCGGCGGCCAGGCTGTCGGTGAAGACGGCGGCGGCCAGGCCGTACCGGGTGTCGTTGACCGCGGTGATCGCCTCGTCCAGGCCGTCGACCACGCGCACTGCGAGGACCGGGCCGAACACCTCCTCGCGCCACACGTCCATGTCCGCGGTGACACCGGTCAGGACGGTCGGCTCGACGTGGCAGCCGGGGCCGGGCACCTCGCCGCCGCCGAGCTCGACCACTGCGCCCTGCTTCACGGCCAGGTCGATGTGGGCGACGACACTTCGCTGCTGGGCGCGGCTGACCAGCGGACCGAGCCGCAGTTTCCGGACCTCGGCCAGCAGCAGCGGCAGGAACCCGTCGTGGACGGCCCGGTCGACGAGCAGCCGGCTGGTCGCCGTGCAGCGCTGCCCGGCCTGGCCGAACGCGGCGGCGACGACGGCGGCCGCGGCCTTCGGCAGGTTCGCGCCGGCCAGCACCACCGACGCGTTCTTGCCACCGAGCTCCGACTGGAAACGCACGCCCCGGGCGGCGAGCCGCACCCGCAGGGCCTCGCCGACCTCGTTGCCGCCGGTGAAACTCACCGCGGCGATCCGCGGGTCGTTGAGAAGAGCGTCGGAGATCTCGGCGGTACGGCCGGTGACGACGTTCACCACACCGGCGGGCACCCCCGCGTCGTGCAGGGCCCGGGCCAGGTGCAGCGCCGACGTGGGGGTCTCGGACGCCGGTTTCAGGACGACCGCGTTGCCCGCCGCCAGGGCCGGGGCGAGCTTGCGGGCCGGGGTGATCAGCGGGTCGTTCCACGGGGTGACGGCCAGCACCACCCCCAGCGGTTCGCGCTGGTAGCCGGTGCGGGTGTCGGGGCGCACGTCGTGGATCAGCGAGCCGTACTCCTGCCGGCCGACGCCCGCGTAGTACTCGAAGAAGTCGGCGGCCTTCTCCGCCTCGACCCGGGCCTCGGCCGGGGACTTGCCGTTCTCCCGGACGATCGCGCCGGCGATCTCCGCGTTGCGGATCCGCAGCAGCGCCGACGCCTTCGCCAGGATCGCCGACCTGGTGATCGCCGGCATCGCCCGCCAGACGGCGAAACCCGCCTCGGCGCCCGCGTAGATCGCGGTGACCTGCCCGGCGGTCAGGGCGGGCACCCGGAGGTACGGCTCCCGCACGTCGGCCGGGTCGAAGACGTCGATCCAGTCGCCGCCGCCGATCCAGCGGCCGCCGGCCAGGGTCTCCATGGTCGGAAGGGACATTGCTGCTCCTCACTCAAGGTCAGCCGAATGCTAGGAACGCGGAAAAGGGGCCACCAGGCGTTCCGGGGGAAGCATTGGTTGCGCCCGGCGTGGCCATTTCCCTGGTGGAATGCGCTGGCCCGGTCCCCGGGGCTCGTCAATCGTGAAAGGAAACGTCATGGCCTACGCCGTCATCGCCCACTACCGGTGCGCGCCGGAGGACACCGAACTGGTCCGTAGGTCGCTGCTGCTGATGCGCGAGCACACCCGGGCCGAGCCGGCGAACCTGGAATACGTGGTGCACGCCGACGCCGAGGACCCGGACGGGTTCGTCCTCTACGAGGTGTACGCCGACCGGGCCGGTTTCGAGGCGCACGCCGCGAGCGACCACTTCGCCGAGCTCATCCTCGGTGTGGTCCGCCCGCGCCTGCTGGAGCGCCGGGTGACGTTCGCGGCGCCGCTCTGAAACCGCGTGCCGACGTGCGGTCCGATCCGCGCCACAGGCCGGCACGCGGGGTCAGAGCTCGTTGCCCCAGCACATCCGCGCGAACGTCTCCACGTGGATGAGCTTTCGCCACTGATCCTCGACGCCCAGCAGCGGGCGGGCCGCCACGTCGGCGAAACCGCTGCTCGGGCTGATCGCCACATCCTCCAGGTCACGGATCGCGGCGACGGCGTCCATCCGGTCCATCACCGTGTCCACGTCCTCCAGCTGCGGCACCCGCGGGTCGACGATGCCGAGGCAGACGTCCCGGTCGGTGGGGACGGCCCGGAGCAGCTCCGTCTCGGCCGGCGCGCCGGTGTCGTAGGGCAGGATCCACCGGTCCACCGGAATCGAGGTGAACAGGCGTTCGGCGTCGAAGTCCGCCCCGACCCGGGTCAGCGGGCACAGGCCGATCCGGACGTCGAAGGGCTTGTCGGCGACCGAAACGGCGAGCGTGTCGACCGCCACGGCGTCGGTGAAGGAGAGGCCGGCTGAACTGTAGAGGCCTTCGCCGTACCCATGATTGTCGATTTGAATGAGCCGGACGCCGCGGGAGATGACCGCCTCGATCTCGTCCCGGATGAGCAGGGCGAGGGCTTCGCCGAGTTCGCGGGCGCTGGCCCACGGGCCGCCGGGCCGGAAGGTCCGCGCCGCGATCCACGCCGGTGACGGCAGGGTGGCCTTGGCCGGCACCTGGGTCTGCGCCGCGATGGCGGCGGTGTCGTCGGCGACCAGCGACCGGTCCGCTTTCAGCACGCCGTCGTCGAGGCCGTGCACCACGTCGAGCACCGCGCTGTGCAGGTCGGCCCGCCGGAAGTGCCCGTCGGTGACCACGGTGAGGCTGAGCCGGCGCTGTCTGCGGACCGCTTCGGCGATGGCGGCGTCCTGGACCTCGCGGCTCGCCGACGGCAGCAGCTCGGGCGGCCGGACCAGGCTGCCGTGGTGGTCGATGCGGAACTTGAAGGTGTCAGCCACGGTTCTTCCCCCAAGCCGCGAAGACCAGCTCGTAGCCCAACTCCTTCAGGACGTCCTCGCAGGCCTGCTGGTCCTCGGCCGGGGTGCCGCCGGAGACGCCGAGGCCGCCGAGGATCTCACCGTCGCGTTTGATCGTGACGCCGCCCTCGGTGGCCACTATCGGGTGCGCGGCCATCTGGCTGAGCTGCGCGAAGAAGCCGGGATTGCTGTTCGCCCAGTCGTACAGCATGTTGGTCGGCCGTTCCATGATCGCGGCGCTGTAGGCCTTGGCGATCGCGATGCTCGGGGTGAGCGCGCGGGCGCCGTCGGACCGTTTCACCGTGATCAGGTGTCCGCCGGCGTCGACGATCGCGACGCTGAGCGCCTTGCCGAGGTGGTCGCCGCGGTTGAGGACGAGGGCGAGGATGGTCTCGGCCTCGGCGAGGGTGAGTTTCACAGCGACTCCCGGATGGCCGCCACGGCCGCGTTGTAGAGGTCGGGCGACTCCCAGTACATCGAGTGCGGCGCGCCCGGCACGACCACCAGGTGGGAGCCCTTGACCAACTCGTGGGCGCGGCGGACGGTGGCGACGCTGAGCACCGCGTCGGTCTCGCCGGCCAGGAACGTCACGGCGACGCCGGAGGCGACGATATCGTCGATGGCCGGCCCGTCGACCGAGAGATTGCGCAGGTCGGCCATCTTGGCCACGTTGAACGTGCCCATCTGCTGGAAGAGGAACGTCTTCGCCGGCTCCTCCGCCTGGAACCGCTTGCTGAGCAGCCGGTCCAGGACGGGCAGTCGGACCGCCTCGGCCCGGTCCGCGTCGACCAGCCTGGTGAGCTCCGGGTGGGACAGGCCGCCGAGCGAGTGGCCGAGCGCGACACCGCGGACCCGGTCCGGGCGCTTGAGGGCCGCTTTCAGGGCCGCGACCGCGCCGATCGACTGGCCGACCAGCAGGACGTCCCGCAGGTCCTCGGCGTCGAGGACGGCGATCAGGTCGCCGGGGAAGTCCTGGCCGTCGAACTCGGGCATCGACGAGTCGGACTTGCCGAAGCCGCGCAGGTCGACGGTGACGACGGTGAACCTGTCGCGTAGCGCGGCGACCTGCTGCCACCAGGCGGCATGGTGCCCGCCGGAGCCGTGCACGAACAGGATCGCCGGGCCGTCGCCGTGCCGTTCGTAGTAGATTCTCGCCCCGTCCGGAGCAGTGGCGAAAGGCATCAGGCGGGCCGCTTTCCGTGGTAGACGAGCTCGATCATGGTGTGGTCGGGGTCGTGGATGTAGCAGAACTTCGACTGGTTCTCCGGCCGCTCGATCGGCCTGGTGTGGCGGATGCCGAGCGCTTTCAGGTGCTCCAGGAATCCGTCCCAGTCCTCCACCTCGATCGCGAAGTGGTAGGGCGCCATCCGGTCCATCTCCTCGACCGGCGTGAAATGCAGATCGAAATTGCCGCGGGTCATCAGCACGACCCGGGTGTTGCTCTTCGGCGTGATCGCCTTCAGCCCGAACACCTTGGAATACCACTCCTTGGTGCGTTCCGGATCGGTGGTCGGGAAGTTCACGTGGTGGATGTACTTGGGGGCGTTACTCGACATGAGGGGTGCCTTTCTCGTCGACGACGGGGTTGGACAGCGTGCCGATTCCGGTGATCTCGATGTCCACGGTGGAACCGGGTTCGAGCTGGACGGTGCTGTCGGCGCCCATCCAGAGCACGTCGCCGGGGTGCATGGTGATGTATTTCGTGATCTCGGCTATGTAGTCGAACGGGTCGAAGACCATGTCGCCGGTGGCGAATTCCGCTTTCACCACGCCGTCGATACGGACCGTGGTGGTCTGCGCGAGCGGGTCGACGCCGGTCTCGATCCACGGGCCCATCGGTTTGAAGGTGTCGCTGTTCTTGCTGCGCCAGAAGGTGCGGTCGCTGTGCTGCCATTCGCGCGCGGACACGTCGTTGCCGATGGTCCAGCCGAAGATCGACTCCTGGGCCTCGGTGCGGGTGGCGTGCCGCAGCGTCCGGCCGATCACCGCGACGAGCTCGCCTTCGGCCTCGAAACGTCCCTGAACACCGGCTAGCCGTACAACAGGCAGGTTATGGCCGGTCAGCGCGTTGTTCGCGCGGTAGCCCACTTCCGGACGATCCGGTACGACACCGCCGTAGTGCTCGATGTGGCGGCGATAGTTGAGCCCGACGGCATAGAACACCCCGGGCATCACCGGCGGCAGAAAATCAACTTCCTGGAGGGGTACGGCCACCCCGGCGCGCCGTGGCTCCCCGTCGATCGGCGAGCCGTCCAGCACGTGGGCGACCTCGCCGTCGATCTGCGCGTGCACGGGCCGGCCGTCGAGCCGGATGCGGGCGTAACGCATCAGTCGGCCAGCAGGTGCGAGACGCGCTTGGTGATCAGGTAGGCCTCGACGCCTTCCGGGCCGCCCTCCCGGCCCCAGCCGCTCTGCTTGACCCCGCCGGACGGCGCCTCGTGCACCGACCCGCCACAGTGGTTGATCGACAGGATGCCCGCCTCGAAGCCGGTGATCAGCTTCTCCGCTGTCTTGGACGAGCGGGTGAAGCCGTACGCGGCCAGCCCGTAGGGCAATGAGTTGGCGATCCGCAGCGCGTCGTCCAGGTCGGTGAACGCGACGATCGGGGCGATCGGCCCGAACGGCTCCTCCCGCATGACCCGGGCGTGCTCGGGGACGTCGGTCAGCACGGTCGGCGGGAAGAAGTAGCCCGGCCGGTCCAGCCGTTCGCCACCGAGGACAAGTTTCGCCCCGTGCTCGACCGCGTCGTCGACCAGCTCGGTCATCGCCTCGAGCCGGCGCGCGTTGGCCAGCGGCCCCATCGTGGTGCCGGTCGCCAGGCCGTTGCCGACGACCACCCGTTCGGCGGCCGCGGTGAACTCGGCGAGGAACGGCGCCCAGAGCGATTCGTGCACCAGGAAACGGCTCGGTGAGGTGCAGACCTGGCCGGCGTTGGCGAACTTGGCGGCCGCGGCCTTGCGCGCGGCCTGCACCGGGTCGGCGTCCGCGCAGACGATCACCGGCGCGTGCCCGCCCAGTTCCATCAGGCACGGCTTCATCCGGTTGCCGGCCTGCCCGGCGAGCAGCTTGCCGACCGGGATCGAGCCGGTGAACGCGACCATCCGGATCTGCGGCGCGGCGATCAGCTGCCGGGACACGCTCGCCGGGTCGCCGAAGACCAGGTTGACCGCCCCGGCCGGCAGTCCGGCCTCGGCGAAGCAGCGGACGATCTCGACCGCCGTGCCCGGGGTCTCCTCGGAGGCCTTGATGACGATCGAGCAGCCGGCCGACAGGGCGCCGGCGAGTTTGCGCATCGGGGAGCCGGCCGGGAAGTTCCACGGGGTGAACGCGGCGACCGGGCCGACCGGCTCGTGCCGCACCGACAGGACGGTGTCGGCTGCGGACGGGATGATCCGGCCGTACGCCCGTCGTGCGTCCTCGGCGTCCCATCGCAGCGCGCCCGCCACCCGGAGAACCTCGCCCCGTGCCTCGGCCAGGGGTTTGCCCTGTTCCAGGGTCATCGCCCGGGCGACCCGGTCGGCCCGTGACACCAGCAGGTCGGCGGCTTTCAGCAGGATCCGGGTGCGGTCGGCGATCGGGGTGCCGCGCCACGTGTGGGAGGCGCGCGCCGCGGCGGCGACGGCCCGGTCCAGGTCGGCCGGGGTGGCCAGCGGCAGGTGGGCGACGACCTCCTCGGTCGCCGGGTTGATCACCGGGAGGGTGTCCCGGTCGGTGATCCATTCACCGTCGATGTGCAACGCCAGGTCCATCATTCGCCCCGATCGCGGTTGGTGCGCAGTGTCCAGATGTGGTGCGGTGGGGTGGTCTCGTGCACCCGGGTGCCGTAGGAGCTGTCGATCCGGTCCATGTCGGCGGCCAGTTCGACCCGTCCGCCGCAGGGCGCGTGCACGAACCGGAAGACGTTCGAGCCGACCGTGTGCCGGCCCAGCTTCCGGGCCTCCTGCCAGCCCCGCTCGATCATGTGGTTGCCGCCCTCGATGACGTCGTCGAAGCCGTTGACCTCGTACGACACGTGGTTGACGCCGGCTTTGTCGGGCCGGTGGCAGAGCAGGAAGTTGTGCTGGTCGGCGTCGCCCTCGACACGCATGAACGTGCCCATCGGCTTGACCACGTCGGTCGGGATGAACTCCAGGAGGTCGGTGTAGAACGCCACCGCCTCCTCCCGGCCCTCCTTGGGGATGTTGAGGGCGACGTGGCACATCCGGATTGGGCGCACCTGGCCGACGCTCTCCAAGGCCTGGTTGACCCGGGTGACATGCCCGGATTTGTTGGACCTGCGGGGTGGGTCGTGCTCCGGCCCGGTCTTCCCCACCAGGGCGAGCCCGACGCCGAAGCCGGTCCGGTCGACGGTGCGCCGGACCTCGTCCCCGGCCGCCCCGGCCTTCTCGGCCAGCCGGTCCAGTTCGGCCGGGGTGTCCACGCCCCAGACGATCTCCCGCAGCGTGGGCCCGCTCTCCACCGGCGGCGGCAGGTCGGGGCGCTCGCCGGCGTCCAGGATCAGGGTCTGCTCGATCCGGGTCCGGAAGACCGCCCGGGTGTCGTCGACGCTCACCGGCGACAGGCCGAAATCCGTGAAGAAACGAACGTTCGTGTCGAGGTCGTCGACGGTGTACGTCACCGACTCGATGCGCTGGATTCCCACCGCGGCCTGCCTTTCTGCTCTTCTGATGGTCAGCCTAGGAGCGATTTCGGGGGTTAAGACCGGGTGATTCCGCAACCCTTCATTGCACGGATCGCATCGATTCGTCGAAGACCGGCAGGGGATTCTCGGCGAACCATTTCGTGAGGTACGCGAGGAACACCTCGACCTTGCGCGGGGCCTGCGCGGCCGGCCCGTAGATGGCGTAGAGCGACCGGCTCGGCACCGGCAGCTCCGGCAGCAGCACCCGCAGCCGGCCGTCGACCAGGTCGTCGTACGCCGACCGGCTGGGCAGCAGCGCGATCCCCCGCCCGTGCACCGCGGCCTTGTGCAGGGCGATGTACGAGTTCGACTGGAACGCGATGTTGCGGATCTTGTGCAGGGTGCTGGAGTGGCCGTGCCCGATCCGCCACACCGGGTCGTTGACGTGCACCAGGCAGTCGTGGTTGCTGAGGTCGTTGGGATCGGTGAGCAGCCCGTGCCGGGTGAGGTAGGAGTCCGAGGCGCAGAGCACGAACGGCAGCGATGCGATCCGTTTCAGCCGCACGCTGGAGTCGCGCAGGTCGCGGGTGTGGAAGGCGACGTCGAACCCGGAGTCGAGGAAGTCGTAGGTGCGGTCGGACATGCCGCCGAGCTCGAACCGGACGGCGATCTTCGGATGGGCGACCGAGAACGCGGCGATGGCGTCGCCGAGATCCAGGCCGCCGATCCACTTTGGGCAGATGATCGACAGGGGACCCTCGGGGCGGTCGTGCAGCTCCGCGATCCGGGCGTCCTCCGAGTCGATCTCGTCGAGGATCCGCTGGGCGAACTCGCTGTAACGCAGCCCCGGCTCGGTGAGGCTGACCGACCGCGCGGTGCGGTTGACCAGGTGTACGCCGAGCTGTTTCTCCAGGTCGGCGACGTGCCGGGAGATCAGCGAGCCGGACGTGCCGAGCTGCTTGGCGGCGCCGCTGAAGCTGCCGACCTTGGCGACCGTCACGAAGCTGCGCATGACCAGAATGCGATCCATCGGATCCTCCACGAACAGAGAGAGGGGAACTCAGCCTTCGAGGCAGTACTGCGGGGCCTCGCCCAGGTTGTCCTTGGTGATCAGCTTGATCGGCGTGTTCGCGATCTTCTCGTTCGACTTCTTGTCGAGCAGGGAGATGGTGTTGCGGACCGCGAGCTGGCCGGTGACCGTCGCCGAGTTGGCCACGGTGGCCGCGAACCGGCCGTCCTTCACCGCGGCCAGGCCGTCGTCGGTGCCGTTCACCGTGACGATCTTGACGTTCTTGCCGGCTGCCTGGAACGCCTGCAGCGCGCCGAACGCCATGTCCTCGTTGGCGACGAACGCGTACTTGAGGTTCGGGTGGGCCTGGATCATGTTCTCGGCGACGTCCTGGGCCTTGGCCCGGTTGAACATGCCGGGCTGGTTGGCGACCACCGTGACGGTGGCCGGCAGCGCCTCGGTGAAGCCCTTGACCAGCTTGTCCGAGGCGGCGCCGGGAGCGCCGGCGATGACTCCGGCCTCGACCGGGGCGCCCGCCGCGTCCTGGGCGACGAACCCGGCGTCGAGCTTGCCGACCCCGACCAGGTCGACGACCACCGCGCCGAGGATGTCCGAGGTGTCGCTGGTGATCACCGAGGTCAGGAAGATCGGGATGCCGGCACCTTTGGCCTTGGTGATGTCGTTCTTCAGGGCGTCGACGTTGACGGTCTGCACGATCAGCGCGTCGACGCTGCGGGAGATCATGTCCTCGATGTTGGACAGTTCGGTGCCGGGGTCCTGCTTGGAGTTGGCCGCGATCACCGTCGCGCCGGCCGTCTTGGCCTCGGCCTCGACGGCACGCTGGAGGCAGGTGTGGAATTCGGTGGTGCCGCCGTTGACGAAACCGAGGGTCCGGCTGTCGCCGCCGGACGCGTCGGCCGTCTCGCCGGAGCAGGCGCTCAGCGAGGCGGCGCAGAGGGTGGCAGCGAGAAGGGAACCGAGAACACGCAGGGATGAGGTCATGGTTTCATCGCCTTCCGAGGCTCTGGAGGATGTTCGCTATGGCGGCGACGAGGAGGACGGCGCCGACCGAGATCTGCTGGTAGTAGGAGGAGATCTGGAGCAGGTTGAGCACGTTGGCGACCACGCCGAGCAGCAGCACGCCGAGGACGGTGCCGCCGATGGTGCCCTTGCCACCGGCCAGTGAGGTGCCGCCGATGACGACCGCGGCGACCGCGGTGAGCTGGAGCTGGAGCCCGCCGGTGCCGGGACTGCTGGCGGCCAGGCGGGAGAGCAGCATGATGCCGGCCAGACCGGAGAGCGCCCCGGCCAGGCCGTAGAGGACGAGCTTGTCGCGGACCACGTCGATGCCACTGAGCCGGGCCACGTCCTCGTTGCCGCCGATCGCGAAGGCGTCCCGGCCGAACGTGGTGTACCGCATCGTGAACGCGGTCAGGGCGAGGACCGTGACCGCGACGTAGACCAGGTTCGGCAGGCCGAGGGTCTTGCCGTTGCCGAGCCCGGACAGGTGGTCGTCGATCGAGATGCTCATGCCGTCGATGACGAGCAGGGCGACCCCGTCGAGCAGGGTGGCGGTGGCCAGCGTGGCGACGAACGGGGCGACCTTCGTGAACGTCACCACCACGCCGTTGACCAGTCCGACCAGGACGGACAGGGTGATCGCGACGGCCAGGGTGGCGGCGACCGACCAGCCGTGCGCGATCATCTGGGCCGCGACGGCGGTGGTGACCGCGACGTTGCCGCCCATCGAGAAGTCCATGCCGCCGGCCACCATCAGCAGGGTGAGCCCGGCCGCGATCACCGCGACCACGCTGACCTGCCGGGCCACGTTGATCAGGTTGTTCGGGTTGAGGAACGCGTCGGTCCGCACGCTGGCGAAGACGATGATCGCGATGAGCACCGCGAGGAGCCCGGCGTGCGGGATCGACCGCAGGCGCGCAACGTTGGGCTTCACCAGAGTCTGCTGGGTGGTCACAGCGCTCCTCCTAGGGTGGCCGCGATCAGCTCGTCGCGGGTGATCCGGTCGGCCTGGTATTCGGTGAGGCGGCGGCCGTCGCGTACCACGACGATCCGGTCGGCCAGGCGCATCACCTCCTCGGCGGACGAGGACGCCAGCAGCACGGCGACGCCGCGGCCGGCCAGCTCGTCGACGAGGCTGTGGATCTCGGCCATCGCGGCCACGTCCACGCCGTTGGTCGGGTCCTCCAGCAGCACCGCCGACGGTTCGGTGCCGAGCCACTTGGCCAGCAGCACCTTCTGCTGGTTGCCGCCGGACAGCTGCTCGACCGGCGGGTTACGGACCAGCGAGACGACCCGGTAGCCGTCGCGCAGCGGGGCGGCCCGGCGGGCGAGCAGCCCCCAGCGGTGCATCCGGCGGCCGTCCAGGCGGTCCTGGGCGAGCATCACGTTCTCGTCGATGCTCAGCCCGGGGATCAGGCCGAGCCGGCGGCGGTCGCCTGTCACACAGCGCAGGCCGCTGGCCAGCGAATGCCCGATCCGGCCAGGCCGCACCGGGCGGCCGCCGACCGTCACCGTGCCGCCGTCCGGCCGGCGGCGGCCGGAGAGCAGGTCGAAGAGCCGGGACTGGGCGTCACCGGCCGGGCCGAGGACGGCGACGATCTCACCACGGCGTACGTCGATGTCGAACCGGTCCAGGAAACGCCCGTCGGACAGCTGCCGGATGCTGATCCCGACGTCCGGCGAGCGGGCCGGGCGGATCGGGCGCTGCGACACGACGTCGCGGCCGACCATGTCCCGGACCAGTCCCTTCTCGTCGGTGTGCGCGGCCGGCCCGGCCCAGGTGACCCGCCCGTCGCGGAGCACGGTGATCCGGTCGGCGAGGTGCAGCACCTCGGAGATGTGGTGCGAGATGAAGACGATCGCGACGCCGGTGTCACGCAGCCGGCGGACCAGCCCGCGGATCTGGGCGGCGGCCTCCGGCCCGAGACAGGCGGTCGGCTCGTCCAGGATCAGCACCCGGCCGCCCCGGCGGACCTCGCGGGCCACCTCGACCATGGTCTGCTCGGCCACCGTCAGGTCACCGGCCACGGCGCCCGCGTCGATGACGATGCCCAGGTCGTCGAGCGCCTGCTGGGCGGTCTCCCGGACCGCCCGCCAGCGGACCACGGAACGGCGGGCGGGCAGGTCGCCGAGCATGATGTTCTCCGCGACGGTCAGGCTCATCACCAGCTCACGGCGCTGCGGAACGGTGCTGATACCGGCCCGGCGGGCGCGGCGCGGGGTCAGGTGGTGCAGCGCGTGGCCGTCGATCTCCAGCTGCCCACCGTCCGGGACGAGCGTGCCGGAGAGGATCTGCACCAGGGTGGACTTGCCCGCTCCGTTCATGCCCATCAGGGCGTGCACCTCGCCGGCGTGGAACTCCACCGAGACGTTCTCCAGTGCCCTGGCGCCACCGAAGCTCTTGGTGACGCCGCGTACGGCGAGGACCGTCATGCCCGGACCCGGGCGTATCCGCGGATGTCCGGGAACGGCGGCTCCCGGTCGGCCTGGAGGTCCACCTCGAAGGCGTTGAGGCAGAGCGCCAGCATGCTGAAGTTGCCGAGCGAGCCGACCGTGTCGACCAGGCCCTGCGCCCCGAAGTGTTTCTTCGCCTCGGCGAACGTCTCCGCGGAGACGAAGTGGTTCTCCAGCAGCTCGACGCAGAACCGGTAGAAGGTGTCGTCCTCGGCGCGGTCGAACAGCGGCAGGCGGCGCTCGGCGATGGCCCGGACCGCTTCGGCCGGGATGCCCTCGGACACCGCCTTCTCCCAGTGCGCGTTCCACGAGTACTGGGCGTCGAAGTGGCGGGCGGCGATCAGCAGCGACAGCTCCCGCAGGCGCAGCGGCAGGCTGGAGTCGAACCGCAGGAACGCGCCGAGCGCCTCGACCCGGTCGCACAGCTCGGGGCTGTTCAGCCACACTCGGAACGGGCCGCGGACGGCGCCCCGGCGGCCGGCGATCCGGTCGGCGACCTCCCGTTGACGCGGGGTCATCTCGTCCGGATCGATCACGGGAAGTCTCATCGCTGACCAGCCTCTAGCTTGTGATCCCGAGCACTCGGGGTGGATGTTTCGCCAGAACGTAACGCCGGGGTGGTAAGGCTTCACACGGCTGGAAGCGCAAGGTAAGGCTGCATCTCGCGTGGCCCGCGGCGGCCTACGCTCCGGCCATGACCGTGATCATCAAGGCCTCGCTGGTGCCCGTCCTGGACCGTGGCGGCGCGATCGTCACCACTCCGTTGATCACCACGACCGCGGCCGGCGGCGAGAACCGGATCACCAGCGGGATCAGCGTCTACCCGGCCGGGACCGGGGCGCCGATGCACTCGCACAACTGCGACGAGCACGTGACGGTCCTCGACGGCGAGGCCGAGGTGCTGGTCGAGGGGACGGTGACCCGGCTGGGCCGGCACGACACCACGTACATCCCGTCGCCGGTCCCGCACCTGTTCCGCAATGTCGGCGACGGGCCGCTGCGGATCCTCTGGGTCTACACCTCCGGGCACGTGACCAGGACGTTCACCGAAACCGGGATCACTGTCGAGCACCTGTCCCCGCAGGACCAGATGGGCCGCGACTGACTCCGGCATCTCAGAACCCCCTGTCACCGACGGCGTGACGGGCACGTTACGAATCGTCGACAAAGATGTCAACAAAAAAGGCGGCCATCCAGGACCAGGCGGGCGGTGCTGACCGCGGACGAGCCGGGCACCACGTCGAGGAAGCCGGTCGGGTGCTCCAGGCGCAGCACGTCCCGCGGCACCACCGACCGGTCGGCGACCCGCAGCAGCCGGGCCGCCACACTGCCCGGCAGCGTGGCGGCCGCGCCGACCCCGACCGCCGCCCGGACACCGATCGCGGTGTGCACCCGGCCGGCCAGGAAGGTCCGCGTGCTCAGGCTGCCGCCGCCGGCCGGCGGTGCCAGCAGGCACACCTTCGGCACCGATCCGATCAGCTCCCCGGCCAGGCGGCGCAGCCGGTCGACGCGATGGCGCAACCGCTGGTCGTACTCCAGCCGGGTGGGGGTCTCGTGGCCGGTGACGCCGAGCGCCGCCGCCTCGGCCAGCGCCACCGGCGCCCCGTTGTCGAGCAGCGTGACCGGCACCCCGTCGAGGTCGTCGGCGACCCGGCCGGTGGGCAGCACGGCGTCGCCGTCGAACTCGATGAGCAACCGGGCCGCCGCGCCCGGCACGCCGCTGACCACGGTGTCCCCGGCGTACGCGAGACGGCCGCCCGGGGTGGCGACGTGCACGGTGGCAACGGCGCCGGTGGCGGGCATCCGCACCCGGACCCCGGTGACGTCGCCGGTGATCGCGACCAGACCGCGCCCGATCGCGAACGGGCCGACGCCGGCCAGCAGGTCGGCGCACGGCCGGGGCTCGGTCACCGAGTCGCCGCCGACCCGCAGGAACCGGTAGTCGACACCGCCGGCGAGGTCGGCGCTGCGGTCCACCACGGCGACCCGGCCGGCCAGCGGGCACGGCCAGTCGAGCAGCCGGGGCAGCAGCCGGTCCCGCTCGGCCGGGTCGGACGGCAGGTCGGAGCCCACGAAGTACGCGCCCCTGGACCGCCCGCCGCGCAGCACCTGAACCGGGATCCCGTGCGCCATGAGGCCCTCCCGTGAATGTTGTCGACAATCGTGTCGCTGCCGGACCAGACAGCCGGGCTGTGCAAACGATAGGCTCCCCGCACGTGCTCCGGCAATTGTTGACAATCCTGTGGGTTCCACCGAAGCTGAGCAGCGGAAAGGGGAACGATGCCGCCCGAGCACACCGAACGACGCCCGGCCCGCGCCGCGAACACGGCGGCACAGGTGCGCGACACCCTCCGCGAGGCGATCCTGCGCGGTGAGTACCTGCCGGGCGAGCGGCTGGTCGAGGCGCAGCTCTGCGCCCGGCTGGACACCAGCCGGTTCAACGTGCGGGCCGCCCTTCAGGACCTGTCCGGTGAGGGCCTGATCGAGATGCAGCGCAACCGGGGCGCGCAGGTCCGCAAGGTGTCGACCGCCGAGGCCGTGGAGATCACCGAGGTCCGGATGGTGGTCGAGGGCCTGATCGCGGCCCGCGCCGCCGAACGGGTCGGCCCGGACCAGGCGACCGAGCTCGACGAGATCGCCGTGCTGATGCGCCGGGCCGTCGACGCCGGGGAGCACCGCCGCTACAGCGACCTCAACCAGCGGCTGCACGCCCTGGTCCGGCAGATCGCCGGGCACGGCACCGCGGACCGGATCGTCGAGACGCTGCGCGGCCAGATCGTCCGCCACCAGTACATGCTGTCGCTGGTGCCGGGCCGGCCGGAGCGGTCGCTGCCGCAGCACGAGCGGATCATCGCGGCCATCCGCGACCGCGACCCGAAAGCCGCCGAGGACGCCATGCGCGAGCACATCGCCAGCGTCATCGAAGCGCTGCGCGCCATCGACTACCTGGGCACCTGACGCCCGGGCAGGCGCACCGTCACCACCGTGCCGTGCGGGTCGTTCGGGCCGGCCGTCACGCCGCCGCCGTGCTGGGTGGCGGTCTGCGCGACGATCGCCAGGCCCAGCCCGGAGCCGGGCATCGAGCGGGCCGCGGTCGCCCGGTAGAAGCGGTCGAAGACGTGCGGCAGGTCCTCGTCGGCGATCCCCGGCCCGTTGTCGGCCACGGTCAGCACCGCGCCGGTGAGCCGGGTGGTGACGGTGCCGCCGGGCGGGCTCCACTTGGCCGCGTTGTCCAGCACGTTCACCACCATCCGCTCCAGCTCGCCGGGGCGGCCCAGCACGGTCACCGGGGTGAGGTCGGTGTCGAAGGTCAGCCCGGGGGCGCGGATCCGCACCCGGTTGATCGCGGCCGTCACCACCTCGGCGTACTCCACCTGCTCGATGGTCTCCCGGCTGCCCTCCTCCCGGGACAGCTCGACCAGCTCGGTGGTGAGCGTGGCCAGCTCCCGGACCTGGGCGTCCAGGTCGTCGAGCAGTTTCACCCGCTCGTCGGGCGGCAGCCGGTACGCCAGGTCGGGCTGCCGTTCCACCGCGATCAGCAGCTCCACGTTCGTCCGGATGCTGGTCAGCGGGGTGCGCAACTCGTGCCCGGCGTCCTCGACCAGGGCCCGCTGTGCCTGCCGGGAGGCGTCGATGGCGGTCAGCATCGAGTTCACCGAGCGGCCCAGGCGGGCTATCTCGTCGTTGCCGGACACCTCGATCGGCCGGGTCAGGTCCATCGACACGGCGACGTCCTCGACCGCGTCGGTGAGCCGGTCGACCGGGGACAGCCCGGCCCGGGCCACGGTCCGCCCGAGGACGGCCGCCCCGGCGATCCCGGCCGCGCAGCCGAGCGCCAGCAGGGCCGCGAACGCGGCGAGCACCCGCTCGTCCGGGCTCGGGTCGAGGCCGACCTGGACCGCTCCCCCGCCGTCGATCGGCACGGTGAGCATCAGGTACTCGCCGGGGCCGATGGTGACCGTCTCCTGCGCGTCGGGCTGGCCGGCGGTCGCGATGGCGACGGCGGTGCCGGTGACCGGCAGCCGGACGGCGCTGCCGCCGACCACCACCCCGGACCGGTCGAGGATCTGCCAGCAGGGGCCGATCTCCTTGTCGCCCGGGTCCGGGCGGGCGCCCTGCGCCTCCAGCCACTGCCAGGGGTTCTCGGCGATGGTCCGGGCGTCGGACAGCAGCTCGGCGGAGATCTTGTTCTGCTGGATCGCCTTGACGCTCACCCACGCGCCCGCCGAGACGAGCAGCACCGCGGCCGCCACCGCGCCGGTGACCAGCAACGACAGCCTGTCGTGCAGGGGACGGGCCCGCCACCACGCTCTCACAGCGGCTCCTCCCGAAGCACGAATCCGACACCGCGGACGGTGTGCAACAGCCGCGCCTCGCCCTCGGCCTCCAGCTTGCGCCGAAGATAGCCGAGATAGACGTGCAGGCTGTTCGACCCCTCGCCGAAGTCGTAGCCCCAGACCTGCTCGAACAGCGCGGTCCGGGTCAGCACCTGCCGCGGGTGACGCAGGAACGCCTCCAGGATGCCGAACTCGGTACGGGTCAGTTTCAGCGCGCGCTCCCCCCGCCACACCTCACGGGTGGCGGGGCTCATCCGTACCTCCGCGAAGGTCAGAAGCTCTTCGACAGCCTCCTCGGCCGGCGCCGGGGCGAGCGCGGAACGGCGCAGCAGCGCCCGGATCCGGGCCAGCAACTCCTGCAGGGCGAAGGGTTTGACCAGGTAGTCGTCGGCGCCCGCGTCGAGCCCGGCGACCCGGTCGCCGACACTGTCCCGGGCGGTCAGCATCAGCACCGGCACCACCACGCCACCGGCGCGCAGCTGACGGCACGTCTCCAGCCCGTCCATCCGGGGCATGCTCACGTCGAGGACCATCGCGTCCGGCTCGCCGGCCCGGACCACGTCGAGCGCGGCCAGGCCGTCCCCGGCGATGTCCACCTGATAGCCCTGGAACCGCAGCGTACGGGCCAGCGAGTCACGCACGGCCGCGTCGTCCTCCACCACCAGGATCCGCATAGGCCCCATTAAAGCCCGGCGGCGTCGATCGCCGACTGCAGGGATTCCCGGTAGCCGCCGCTGGTGTAGGTGGCGCCGGACACCGAGTCGATGTCCGCGCTCTGTGCCGCCAGGGTGGCCTCGACCAGCTCCGGGATCGCCCGGGCGCTGATCTCGTCGTGCTTCCGGCTGCCGGTCGGGTGGACCGGCACGGCGACCGAGGTGATCTTCCCGCCGTCGACGGTGATCACCACCTGGACGTCGCCCTCCTGGGTCCCCACGGTCGCCCCGGTGAAGGTCTGCCCCTCTCCGGCCGGCGTCGCCGCGACGGTGACCTCAGCGGCGGTCCCGCCGGTGCTGGTCCGGTAGCTGAACAGGAACACGAGCGCGGCCAGGGTGGAGAGCCCCCACAGGCTGATTCGTCGCATCGAGGATTCTCCCTACCAGGCGAAGAGTTCGGTGTGGACACGGTCGGCGCGGACGCCGGCGGCGAGCGCGGCGGCCTTCGCGGCGGCGGCCCACTCCTCGGGGCCGCAGATGTAGACGCGGGCCGCCGCGATCCGCGGTTCGATCTGCCGCAGCGCCGCGGCGTCGTCGGCGCCGGCCAGCGCGCCGGGCAGCCAGGACGTGCTGCGGGCCCGGGCTCCGGTCAGATGCGTCACCCGCACCCCGCGCTGCGCCGCGAACCACTCCAGCTCGCCGCGGAAGGCCAGGTCGGCGCCGGTGCGGGCACGGTAGATCAGGGTCGCGTCGCCGTCGCGGTAGGGCAGCTCGCCGAGCAGCGCCAGCAGCGGGGTGATGCCGATGCCGCAGGCCATCAGCACGATCGGCTCGCCGGCCCAGGCCTCGCCGGTCAGCTTGCCGTAGGGCCCTTCGAACAGCACCCGGGTGCCCGGTTTCAGGCTCGCCATCCGGGAGCTGCCGTCGCCGGCGTCCTTGACGGTGATCCGCAGCGTGTCGCCGTGCGGCGTCGCCGACAGCGAGAACGGGTTCGCGCGGGTCCAGCCGGGGCCGTCCAGGAACCGCCAGTGGAAGAACTGACCGGCCCGCGCCGGCAGCTCGGCGAGCCGCTCACCGGTCAGATGGACCGAGGTCAGACCCGGCCCCTCGGCGACCACACGGCTCACCGTCAGGCGGTGCCTGCGGTTACGGATCAACGGCAGACCTATCCGGTACGCGAGAACGGCGCCCGCCGCGGCCAGGTACAGCGTCCACCAGTAGGCCCGCGCCCAGGCCGTGCCGGTGAAGTCGCCCCCGGTCCAGATCTGGTGCGGCAGCGCCAGCCCGACGCCCAGGTACGCGTACAGGTGCAGCAGGTGCCACGACTCGTAGCGCAGCTTCCTGCGGGCCGCCCGCATCGACGTGACCACGACCATCAGCAGGGCGAGCGTCCCGGCCGCGGCGAGCAGCATCCCCGGGTAGTCGACGACCAGCTCCCACAGCGTGGTGAACAGGTTCGCGCCGGCCGCGTACCCGATGGTGACAGTGACGATGTGCAGCACCATCAGCCAGAACGAGGTGAACCCGGTCCACCGGTGCCAGCGGGCCAGCCGGTCCTGGCCGAAGGCCCGTTCGACCAGCGGGATCCGGGCCATCAGCAGCACCTGGAGCAGCAGCAGGTCGGAGGCGTACAGGCCGGTCAGCCGGCCGATCGCGGTGACCGCGTCGCCACCTGTCACGTCGGACACGCCGCCGTTGCCCACCCAGAGCGCGGTGACGATCAGAAGGCTCAGCGCGGCGGCGGCCGCACCGGCGCCCGGCCACCACGCGGGGGTGACGGGCAGCCGGCGCCGGACTGCGGCGGGCTCAGTGGTAACGGTCATGAGCGCCAACCCTGACCGGATCTTCTAAGACGCCCGGGGGCGGTTTCTAAGGGTTGCCTAAGAGCGCCTGGGCGAACTCACTTCAACGCCATAGAGACCTCACAGGATGCGGACAGGGTCATCCGGCGAAATGGAAACACCTGATGAACACCACCTGAAGGAAGCCTCTAGTGACAACGTTGCTCGCCGTCGCCGCGGATCTCGTCGCGATCATCGTCCTGACGTTCGGTGTCTACTTCCCCCGCCACCGGCGGCGGGATCTGGTCACCGCCTTCCTCGGAGTGAACATCGGCGTCCTCGCGGTCGCCACCGTGCTCGGCTCCTCGACCGTCGGGGCCGGCCTCGGGCTCGGGCTCTTCGGCGTCCTGTCGATCATCCGGCTCCGCTCCGACGAGATCAGCCAGCACGAGATCGCGTACTACTTCGCCGCTCTCGCCCTGGGCCTGATCGCCGGGCTCGGCAACGTGATGGACATCCTGCACCTGAGCCTGATGGCCCTGGTCGTGGCCGCGCTGTTCGTCGGCGACCACCCGGCGCTGTTCCGCCGGCACCGCAACCAGCTGATCCGGCTCGACGTCGCGTACAGCGACGAGACCGCGCTGCGCGCCCATCTGGAGCAGACGCTCGGCGGCCAGGTGACAGCGGTCGCGATCAAGCAGATCGACATGGTCAACGACAGCACCCTGGTCGAGGTCCGCTGGATCGCCGGGACCGGCCGTGGCCGCGCCGCCGGTCAGCTGGGCCCGCAGATGGAGCGGGTGAACGCCCGATGAGCGTCTCCACCGAGGTTCCGCTGTTCCACCGGTTCGCGCCGATCTCCCTGGACGAGCTGGTCGGTGAGGCCGCCCTGCTGACCCGCCTGGACCGCAAGTACGTGCTGCCCGCCGACGCCCTCCCGGCCCTGCTGGACCGGATGCCGTACGAGGTGCGGGCCCTGCAGATCGATCAGCAGCGCACCTTCGGATACCGGTCGATCTACTTCGACACGGCCGCGATGGACAGCTTCCTGGCCGCCGCGCACCGCCGCCGCCGGCGCTTCAAGGTCCGGGTCCGCACCTATCTGGACAGTGGCCTGAACTTCGTCGAGGTGAAGACGCGCGGCTCGCGCGGGGTCACCGTCAAGGAGCGCATCCCGTACGCCGGGGACGGCGCCGACCTGGGCGCGGAGGGGCGGGCGTACGCGGCCGCAGTCCTCGCCGAGGCCGGGCTCCGCCCCGACGTGTTCGCGCTGCGCCCGGTGATGGCCACCTACTACCGCCGCAACACCCTCTACGTGCCGTCCACCGGCAGCCGGGTCACCATCGACACCGGCCTGGGCTGGCAGCTGCCGGACGGCTCGACCGTCCACATGCCGCACTCGGTGATCGTCGAGACCAAGTCCGGCCGGGCCGCCTCCGACGTCGACCGGCTGCTCTGGTCGCTCGGCCACCGCCCCGCCTCGATCTCCAAGTACGCGACCGGGCTCGCCGCGCTGCGTCCCGAGCTTCCCGCCAACCGCTGGCGCCCCGTCCTGCGCCGGCACTTCACCACCACCGCGAAAGGGTTCTGATGAGACTCCGCAAGAAGGTCCTCGCCGCCGTCAGCTCCCTGGTCCTGGCCACCGCCGTGCTGGCCGGCTGCTCCACCTCGGACGCCACGACCGCGGCCACCGAGGTGGCCGCCACCAGCACCGTCGACGCCTCGGCGGTCGACGGCACGCAGAACGCCGCCACCGTCCTCGCGGCGAACAAGGAGGTCCATACCGCCGGCAGTGACGACGCCGGAACCACCGGGACGATCGAGCTGACCGGCGACTCGGCCACCTCGTCGGCCGAGGGTGTCAAGGTCGACGGCTCGACCGTCACCATCACCGCCGCCGGCACCTACACGATCAGCGGCAAGCTGGCCGGGCAGATCGTGGTGACCGCGCCGGACGCGACCGTGACGCTGATCCTGGACGGCGCCGAGATCACCAGTTCCACCACCGCGGCGATCGCCGCCACCGAGGTGAAGGAGTTGGTCGTCGAGCTCGCCGACGGCAGCAGCAACACGCTGTCCGACGCGTCCACCTACGCCGAGGACGCGGACGTCAACGCCGCCCTGTTCAGCGCCGGCGACCTGACGATCACCGGCGACGGGAAGCTGACCGTCACCGGCAACGGCAACGACGGCATCGCCAGCAAGGACGGGCTGCTCGTGGAGTCCGGCACGGTCACCGTGACGGCGAAGGACGACGGGCTGCGCGGCAAGGACTACGTCGCGGTCTCCGGCGGGACGATCACGGTCACCGCGGGCGGCGACGGCCTCAAGGCCGACAACACCGAGGACGCCGACTCCGGGTACGTGTCGGTGTCCGGTGGCACGGTCGAGGTGACCAGCCAGGGCGACGGTGTGGACGCGGCCACCGACATCGTGGTCACCAAGGGCACGCTGACCATCGCGGCCGGTGGCGGGCACTCGGTCAAGCCGTCCGACGACACCTCGGCCAAGGGCCTCAAGTCCGGGGTGATCACCGTCCTCGAGGGCGGCACCGTCTTCGTCGACTCGTCCGACGACGCGGTGCACACCGACGGCGCGGTGCACTTCAACGGCGCGAAGGTGACCGTGGCCAGCGGCGACGACGGGGTGCACGCGGAGGGCCAGCAGATCATCGACGCCGGCTCGCTGGAGGTCACCTCGGCGGTCGAGGGTCTGGAGGCGGCGGTCTTCGTCCTCAACGACGGCACGGTGCACGTGGTCTCCAGCGACGACGGCATCAACGGCGCCGGCGGCACCACCAGCACCGACACCACCGACACCGCCGACCAGGGCGGACAGCAGGGTGGCGGCTTCCCGGGTGGCGGCGGTGGCCCCGGTGGCGGCGGCGAGGAGGTCGGTGACTTCTCGGTGACGATCAACGGCGGCAGCCTGGTCATCGACTCCGAGGGCGACGGTCTGGACTCCAACGGCGTCGCGTCGATCACCGGCGGCACGGTCGTGGTGAACGGGCCGGAGGGCAACGGCAACGGGGCGCTCGACGTCAACGGGACGTTCACGGTCAGCGGCGGCACGCTGCTCGCCGCGGGCAGCTCCGGCATGGTGGTCACCCCGAGCACCGACTCCGAGCAGGGCTGGATCTCGGCGACGCTGGACAGCACCATCGCGGCGGGCACGACGGTGCAGATCGCCGACAGCGACGGCACGGTCGTCGCCACCTTCGTCACCAGCAAGTCGGTGCAGAACATCACCTTCTCCTCGTCGAAGATCACCAGCGGGGAGTCGTACACCGTCTACACCGGAGGGACCGCGTCCGGCGCGAGCACCGGCGGGCTGGCCGCCTCCGGGTCGCTCGGCTCGGCCACGAAGGTCGCCACGGTGACCGCCGGGCAGGCCCCGGCCGGCGGCCAGGGCCGTCGCGGCAACCGCTGACCACCTTCCCGCCCCCCGATGCGGCGCCCGGACCGGCAACGGTTCCGGGCGCCGCATTTGTGACCGGGCCGTCGCTCTTCGAGTTGACCTCCGGCGCGGAACCGGCTCCGCCGTGAGTATGCTGATGCGGATCGCCATCCCAGGATCCACACAGGACTCTCGAAGAGGTCCGAGGTGCCGATAAAGTGCCCGACGAAGTGATCGACAACGACGAGAACGGCCTCAGCCACAACAGCGGGGCGACAGTGCGCCGGCTACAGCTCGGCGGGCATCTGCGCGCCCTGCGACGGGCCAAGGGACTCACCCGCGACCAGGCCGGCTACACGATCCGGGCCAGCGAGTCGAAGATCAGCCGGATGGAGCTGGGCCGGGTCAGTTTCAAGGAACGTGACGTCACCGACCTGCTGAAACTCTACGGCGTCGAGGACCCGGCCGAGCACCGCCGGGTGCTGGCCATGATGCGCGAGGCCAACGCGCCGAGCTGGTGGCAGGCGTTCGGGGACGTGCTGGACACCTGGTTCCAGAACTATCTCGACCTGGAGCAGGCGGCCGAGCTGATCCGCACCTACGAGATCCAGTTCGTGCCGGGCCTGCTGCAGACCGACGCGTATGCGCGGGCGGTGATCAAACTCGGCCACGAGGACGGCGGGCCGGAGGAGATCACCAGGCGCGCCCAGCTGCGGATGGCCCGCAAGCAGGTCCTCCAGCGGCCCGATGCGCCCCGGTTGTGGGCGGTCCTCGACGAGGCGGTGCTGCGCCGGCCGATCGGCGGCCCCGAGGTGCTCCGCGAGCAGATCGAGTACCTGTTGGCGATCTGCGAGTCGCCGCGGGTCCGGTTGCAGGTCATGCCGTTCGCCAAGGGCGGGCACGCGGCCGCCGGGCAGGCGTTCAGCATCCTGCGGTTCCCGCACGAGAAACTGCCCGACGTCGTCTACATCGAACACCTCACCAGCGGGCTCTACCTGGAGCGGCGGGAAGAGGTGGACAGGTATGCGGCGGCGATCGGCCGGCTGTTCATCGAGGCCGAGCTGCCCAGCCGGACACCCGAGATCCTTCGCGAGCACCTGGCCCGCTGGTAACTCACGATTCACCCATGGGCCGGGCACAGCAGGCCCACAAGATCCGCCGGTTGACTGCAATGCGTGACGACGAACCCCGTAACCCCACAACCCCGCCGGATCAGCCGCCGCGGCCTGCTCGGTGGCGGCCTGGGTCTGCTCGCCGCCGTCGGCGGCGGTAGCGCCTGGGCCCTCGACCGGTACGTCCTCGACCACGTC
This sequence comes from Actinoplanes sp. NPDC026670, assembly GCF_040638175.1. Taxonomy (NCBI): domain Bacteria; kingdom Bacillati; phylum Actinomycetota; class Actinomycetes; order Micromonosporales; family Micromonosporaceae; genus Actinoplanes; species Actinoplanes sp. NPDC026670. Next base: position 9,124 of record NZ_JBEZXU010000008.1, on the reverse strand, counting down.
GAGGTCACCGGCGCCTCCCAGCTGGCCGCGCAGAACGTGGTCGCGGCCGAGGCGGACAGCACCGGCACGGCCACCGCGAGCAGCTACTCCAGCGACACCGCCACCATCAAGATCAAGAACGTGGCGACCGGTACGGGCACCGACAAGGTCACCTACTACGTGGCCGACGTGCAGGTCACCGACGCGACGATCGTGAAGTCGGCGTTCGCCAACGACCAGTTCGGCGAGAACATCATCGCGAACCCGTCGGAGATCGCCGCCTCGGTGAACGCGGTCCTCGCCATCAACGGCGACTACTACGGGTTCCGGGACACCGGCATCGTGGTCCGCAACGGGGTCAAGTTCCGCGACTCCGGCGCCCGGCAGGGGCTGGCCCTCTACGCCGACGGGTCGATGAAGCTCTACGACGAGACGAAGACCAGCGCCGACGAGCTGATCGAGGACGGGGTGTGGAACACGCTGTCGTTCGGGCCCGGGCTCGTCCAGGACGGCGCGGTGATCTCCGGGATCGACCAGATCGAGGTGGACACCAACTTCGGCAACCACTCCATCCAGGGGCAGCAGCCACGTACCGGGATCGGTTTCATCGACACCAACCATCTGCTGTTCGTGGTGGTCGACGGGCGCAGCAAGGGCTACAGCCGGGGCGTGACCATGCCGGAGTTCGCGGAGATCTTCACCGGGCTCGGGGCGCAGATCGCCTACAACCTCGACGGTGGCGGCAGCTCGGCGATGATCTTCCAGGACAAGCTCGTCAACAACCCGCTCGGCAAGGGCCAGGAGCGCGGCACCAGCGACATCCTCTACGTGGCCGGGTGATGACGATGATCGTGCTCATTCCGGCCTACCAGCCCGACCAGCGGCTCGTGCGCCTCGTCGAACGGCTGGGCTGCCATCGCATCCTCATCGTCGACGACGGCTCGGGTACGCCGTACCGCCAAGTCTTTGAAAACGCCCGGATCGCCGGCGCCGAAGTGATCACCCTGCCCACCAACCGGGGTAAGGGTTTCGCCCTGAAGACCGGATTCGCGCACATCGCCGCCCGCTGGCCGGGCGAGGACGTGGTCTGCGCGGACAGCGACGGGCAGCACCGGGTCGAGGACATCGAGGCGGTCGCCGACCGGCTGAGCACCTCGCCGGCCGCCATGGTCCTCGGCGTCCGGCGGTTCACCGGGCCGGTCCCGGCCCGCAGCCGGTACGGCAACGCCGCCACCCGGATCCTGTTCCGGATGATCACCGGCCTCGCGGTCACCGACACCCAGACCGGGCTGCGCGGCTACCCGGCACGGATGCTCGGCTGGCTCGGCCGGATCCCCGGCGACCGCTTCGAGTACGAGCTGAAACTCCTGCTCCGCGCCGCCCGCGAACGGCTGCCGGTGGAGGAGGTCGGCATCGCCACCGTCTATCTCGACGGCAACAGCTCCTCACACTTCCGGCCGATCATCGACTCGGCCCGCATCTACGGGCCGCTGTTCGCGTTCGCCGGATCGTCGCTGCTCGCGTTCGCCGTCGACGCCGCCCTGCTCGCGATCCTGGTCGCCTGGACCGGCCAGCTCGTCACGTCCGCGGTCGTCGCCCGGCTGATCAGTGCCACCCTCAACTACACGGTCAACCGCAGCGCCGTCTTCGGTGGCGGCGGCCGCACCCCGCACCGGCAGGCCGCGCCCCGCTACGCCGCCCTCGCGGTCGCCTCCCTCACCGCCAACGTGGCGCTGCTGGAATGGCTCACCGCGGCGACCGGCTCACTGGTGGTCGGCAAGGTCGTCACCGAGCTCGCACTGTTCCTGGCCGGGTTCGCGATCCAGCGGCTGTTCGTCTTCGGCCGGCGGCCCGCCGACACCGGCACCCCGATCGCAACCGAGCCACAGCCGGCCGGCACCCGCGGGTGACCAACCTTGGCCCATGACCCCCCGTCGCGTGGCAGCCTGGCAGCTCGTCCTCGCCGCCGCACCCGTGATCATCACCGTGTACTACCTGCTCGTACGGGCCGATCTGGCGCCCGGCGTGCAGGTGGCGCTCTACGTCAGCGCCAACGCGGCCTTCGCGATCGCGGCCACGGTCACCGCCGTACGGCGACCGGCGATGCGGACGATCATGCTGCTGCTGGCCGCCTCCGGGGCGGCCGGGGTGATCGGCGACGTGCTGTTCTACTTCGAGGCGCTGGTGCACGGCGAAGCGCCCTACCCGGGCCTGCCGGACCTCTTCTACCTGCTGGTCTACCCGTTGATGGCGGTCGGGCTGCTGCTGATCGTCAGGCGGCGGACCCCCGGCTGGGACAGCGCCAGCGTGATCGACGCGGCGATCGTCGCCATCGGCGCCGGCTACCTGGTCTTCCAGTTCCTGATCGTGCCGCTGGTCGACTTCGGCGACAAGTTCACCTCGCTGGTGTCGGTCGCCTACCCGGTCGGCGACCTGATGCTCATCGTCGTCGGGGCCCGGCTCATGCTCGGCGCCGGCCCGCGGACCACCGCGCTACGGCTGATCGGCGCGAACCTGGTGCTCGGCCTGGTCACCGACGCGATCTACGGGTTCCAGACCCAGGCCGGCACCTATCAGGCCGGCAACTTCCTGGACGCGTTCTGGATCCTCGCCAGCTTCTGCGCCGCCGCCGGGGTGCTGCACCCGTCCGCGATCAAGATGATCAGCGCGTCCAGCACGGCCACCCCGGACGCCACCCCCGGCCGGCTCGCGATCCTGGCGATCGCCGCGATCACCGCGCCGACGTCGATCGTCATCCAGCACCACACCGGCGGCGAGGAGCACGTGGTCGCCGCGGCGGTCGTCTGCAACCTGCTGTTCCTGCTGGTCATGCTCCGGATGGCCGGGCTCGTCCAGGCCCAGCGGCACGCCGCCGTCACCGACGGGCTCACCGGGCTGCGCAGCCGGCGGTTCTTCGAACAGGCGCTCGGCAACCAGGGCGAACGGTCGGTCAAGAACGGCGTGCCGGTCAGCGTGCTGCTCCTCGACATCGACCATTTCAAGAGCGTCAACGACACGTACGGCCACAACGGCGGCGACCGGGTCCTCGTCGAGGTGACCCACCGCCTGCGGGAACTGGTCCGGCCCGGTGACGTGGTGGCCCGCTACGGCGGTGAGGAGTTCGCGGTGCTGCTGCCGGACACCGGCGCCGAACAGGCCGGCGAGATCGCCGAACGGATCCGCCGCGGGGTCAGCGCGGCGCCGATCGCGGTCGACGAGTCCCGCCTGCTCACCGTGACCGTCTCGGTCGGGATCGCCGGGATGCCGGCCGCCGGGACCACCGACGAGCTGGTGCTGGCGGCGGACCGGGCGCTCTACGCGGCCAAGAACGCCGGCCGCAACCGGGTCGCCGGCGCGGCGGCGTCCACCGTTCCGGCCGCCGCCTGATCCCCGGCACCTTCACCGGGGTCGCCGGATCTCCGAATCTCCGCCTCGCCCGCTTCTCCGCTTCTCCGCTTCTCCACGCGGACCGGGTCCTTGCTGGACGGAGCCGGGCGGCAGAATCGTCGGCATGCGGTTCGGCATCCTGGGTCCGGTCCAGGCGGAACGGCCGGACGGGACCCCGATCCCGCTCGGCGGCCCCCGCCTGCGCGCGCTGCTCGCGATGCTGCTCCTCGACGCCGGCCGGCCGGTCCCGATCGACCGGCTGATCGACGGGCTCTACGGTGACGAGCCACCGGCCGGGGCGGCCAACGCGCTCCAGTCGCAGGTGTCCCGGCTGCGGCAGTCGCTGCCGGTCGAGCTCGGCCCGGCCGGGTACCGCCTGATCGCGGACCGCGACGACGTCGACGCCCACCGGTTCGCCGCGCTCGCCGCCGACGGTCACCGGGCCCTCGCCTCCGGCGAACCCGAGCAGGCGGTCACCCTTCTGCGTTCGGCGGCGGATCTCTGGCGAGGAGAACCCCTCATTGATGTACGCGACGCGCCGTTCGCGCACGCCCAGGCCGCCCGGCTCACCGAGCTGAGGCTGACCGCCCTCGAAGACCGGTATGCGGCCGAACTCGCGTCGTCGTTCCCGCTGTCACCGGGCGCCGTCACCGAACTCCGCGACCTGATCACCGCCCATCCCCTGCGGGAACGGCCACGGGCTCTGCTCATGCGGGCGCTGATCGCGGCGGGCCGGCCGGCCGAGGCGCTCACCGCGTTCGAGGACGCCCGCCGGACCCTGGCCGACGAGCTCGGCGCCGACCCGTCGCCCGAACTGTCCGCCCTGCACGCCGGCCTGCTCCGTGGCAGCGCTCGCCCCGCTGCCCTCGGCACTCCGGTCTCCGGCGCCTCGGCCACGCCCGGGGCCGCCCCCTTCGGCACCCCGGTCTCCGGCACCTCGGCCACGTCCGGGGCCGCTCCCTTCGGCACGCCCGGGGCCGCTCCCGGGCCGGCCGGTTCCGGGGCCGGGCCGGTTCGGCACGGTGTTCCGGGTCAGCTGACCAGTTTCGTCGGGCGTGCCGGAGAACTGGCCCGGGTCGCCGCCGTGCTGCGGGACCGGCGGCTGGTCACCCTGCACGGTCCCGGTGGCGCCGGGAAGACCCGGCTCGCCGCCGAGGCCGCGGCCCGGCACGACGGCGACGTCTGGTTCGTCGAGCTCGCCGGCGCCGGGCCCGACGGCGTGCCCTCAGCGGTACAGGCCGCTCTCGGGCTCCGTGACGTCCTGGTCAACCCGCCCCGGCAGAGCCCGTCGGCGCCCGGTGTCGTCGACCGGCTGGTCGCGGCCCTCGTCGACCGGCGGCTGCTGCTCGTCCTGGACAACTGCGAGCACGTCATCGACGCGGCGGCGGCGCTGGCCGCACGGCTGCTGGCCGGGGCGGCCGGGCTGCGGATCCTCGCCACCAGCCGGGAGCCGCTCGGCATCACCGGCGAAGCCCTGCTCCCGGTCGGCGGCCTCCCGGTGCCGGGCACCAACGGGACCGCCCTGGACCTCGCCGGGTCCCCGGCGGTGCGGCTCTTCCTGGACCGGGCCGCGGACGTGGCGCCCGGGTTCGCGGTCACGGCCGCCAACGCCGGCGCGATCCGGGAACTGTGCCGGACCCTCGACGGGCTGCCGCTCGCCGTCGAACTCGCCGCGGCCCGCCTGCACGCGCTTCCGGTCACCGAGATCGCCGCCCGGCTCGGGGACCGGTTCCGGCTGTTGTCCGGTGGCAGCCGCACCGCCGAGGGCCGGCACCGCACCCTGCAAGCAGTCGTGGCGTGGAGCTGGGACCTGCTCACCGAACCGGAACGTGTGCTGGCCCGCCGGTTCACCGTCTTCACCGGCGGCGCCACCCTCGACGCCGTCGAACGGATCTGTGGCGCCCACCTGCTCACCACCGACAGCGCCCACGGGCAGCACGCAGTCGTCGACGTGCTCGCGGGACTCGTCGGGAAGTCGCTGATCGAACGGGACGGGGAACGGTACCGGATGCTGGAGACCATCCGGGTCTTCTGCGCGGAGCGACTGGCCGGATCCGGGGAACGTCCGCGTATGCACCGGGAACACGCCAGGTACTTCATGGAGCTGGCAGAGCGCGCTGACCCGTACCTCCGCGGATTTGATCAGATCGCCTGGCTGGACCGCCTCGACGACGACCGGGACAATCTGCACGCCGCGTTGCGTCGCAGCGTCGCCGGAGGCGCGCTGCCGACCGCGTTCCGGCTGGTCGCCGCGTTGTCCTTCTACTGGTGGCTGCGCGGGCTGCGCAGCGAGGCCGCGACGCTGTCCCGGCTCGTCCTGCGTGAGGCGGGCACGGAGCCGCCGCCGGGACACCTCGAGGAGTACGTGCTGAGCGTCTTCAACTCGGCGCTGAGCGACCGTGCCGATCACGGCCGTCCGGCGGCTCGCTGGGCCGATTACATGCGGACGCTGACCGCCGCCCCGGCACAGCCGTTCCTGCTGTACCTGTCGGCGATGGCGGTCGGCCCGCCGTCCGGGGACCCGGGCGACATCCTGGAACTCAACCGCCGTCTCCGTGCGCAGATCGCCGGCGACCCGTGGAGCAGCGCCCTCGGCAGCATCGGCGCCGGCTGGATGGTGTTGTTCGCCGGCGTCGACCCGGCTCTCGCCGAACCCGAGTTCCGGTCGTCGCTCGACGGGTTCCGGGCCCTCGGCGACCGCTGGGGCGCGATGCTCGCGCTGTCCGGACTGGCCGAGGTCGCCTCCTGGCGCGGCGATCCGGCCGCCGCCATCGCGCCGACCGCGGAGGCGCTGCGGCTGGCCGGTGAGCTCGGCTCCGGCGTCGACGTCGCCGATCTGCTCCGCGGGCGGGCCCAGGCCCGGATGGACACCGGCGACCTGGACGGCGCGGCCGCCGACTTCACCCGCACCGCCGAGCTGGCCTGCACGGCCGGCGCCCCCGAGCTGGTGGCGGCCGCCCTGCTCGGTCTCGGTTCGCTGGCCCTGGCGTCCGATGATCTCGAGCTGGCCCGGCGGTACGGCGCCGAGGCGCTCGCCGCGTGCCCGGCCGGGTGGTACAGCGCCGACGGGACCCGGATGACGATCCTGGTGATGCTGGGGCGGATCGCGGAGCTGTCCGGTGATCCGGCGACCGCTGCGGCCCGGTACCGGGAGGTGTTCACGGTTCGCGGCGGGATGCTCGGGTTCCAGGTGATGGCGGAGGCGTTCGAACGGCTCGCCGGCCTGGCCGTCGCCGCCGGCTCACCGGAACGTGCGGCCCGGTTGCTCGGCGCGGTTCAGGCGCTGGGCCTGCGCCCCGACCCGGAGGTGTCCGAACCGGGCCGCGCCGCCGCCGGGGCCGCACGGGCGGCGCTCGGCGCGCAACGGTTCGCGTCCGTCTTCGCCGAGGGCGCCGCCCTGACCCCGGACGAGGCCGTCGACCTGCCCTTGAGCACGCCGTAGCGAAGTCAGGCCTGGTCCGGGGTCGCGTCTCGCCCCCTTTTTCCAGCTGGCCGGGCTGGGTCGCGCTTGTCCCGCCGGGCCGGGTCGCGTCACGCCCCCTTTTCCAGCTGGCCGGGCTGGGTCGCGGTTGTCCCGCCGGGCTGGTCAGTGGGTCGTCAGCGTGCGGTGCGCGGGTGGTCAGCGGCGGCCGCCAGCCTGGGGTCATGACATTCGCGATCGTGGCCGCTGGGCTGCGCAAACGTTATCGGGGCGGGCCGGGGACGGTAGCCCTCGACGGGTTCGATCTGGAGGTTCCGGCGGGCATCGTGCACGGGCTGCTGGGACCCAACGGGGCCGGGAAGACGACCGCCGTGCGGGTACTGTCGACACTTCTCGGCTTCGACGCCGGCCGGGCGGAGGTGGCCGGCGCCGACGTCACCCGCGAACCCGGCCTGGTCCGCGAACGGATCGCGCTCACCGGCCAGTACGCGGCCGTCGACGAGCTGCTCAGCGGCCGGCAGAACCTGGTCCTCTTCGGCCGCCTGCATCACCTGCGGCCACGGGACGCCCGCGCCCGCGCCGACGAACTGCTGGAACGTTTCGGTCTCACCGACGCCGCCGGGCGCTCCGCGAAAGAGTACTCCGGCGGCATGCGGCGACGCCTGGACCTGGCGGCGAGCCTGATCCGGCGGCCACGGGTGCTGTTCCTCGACGAGCCGACCACCGGACTCGACCCGCGAAGCCGCAACCAGGTGTGGGACGCCGTCCGGGGCCTGGTCGCAGACGGGACGACGGTGCTGCTGACCACCCAGTATCTGGAGGAGGCCGATCAGCTGGCCGGCCGGATCTCGGTCGTCGACGCCGGACGGGTGGTCGCCGAGGGCACCCCTGACCAGCTGAAGTCGGCTCTCGGCGCGGACCGTCTCGAGGTGGTCATCCGCGAGAGCGCCCACCTCGACCTGGCGGCGGCCATCATGACCCGGATCAGCGGCGTCCGGCCGGACATCGACGTGGATCAGAGGCGGTTGCGCGTACCGCTGCCGAAGGACCGGGTGGCGACGCTGACCGCAACCGCCCTCGCCTTGCAGGAGGCCGGAATGACCGTGGCCGACATCGGCCTGCACCGCCCGACGCTGGACGAGGCCTTCCTCCACCTGACCGCCACCCACCCCACCTCTCCCTCTGCTTCGTCCCCCACCTCGCCCACTTCGGCGTCGTCACCTGCCTCGTCCTCCGCCTCCTCACCCACCCCCGCCACCTCCGCGCCTTCACCCACCTCCTCCTCCGCCTCCTCACCCACCCCCGCCACCTCCGCGCCTTCACCTGCCTCCTCACCCGCCCCCGCCACCTCCCCGCCTTCACCTGCCTCCTCCTCCGCTTCCTCACCCACCTCCTCCTCCGCCTCTTCGGAGGTGGCGGCATGAGCGCGGCGATTGCGGACGGGCGGGTGATGGCCGGGCGCTACCTGCGGCATGTGGCGCGGGCGCCCGAGGAGATCGTCATCTATTTCAGCCTGCCGATCATGTTCGTGCTGGTGTTCGGGTATGTCTTCGGCAGCGGCATGTCGGTGCCCGGCGGAGGCGGTTACCGCGAGTTCCTGATCCCGGGCGTCTTCGTGATGACCATGCTGTACGGCGTCGGCGCGACCGCCACCGGCATCGCCGTCGACGTGGGCCGCGGCGTGGTGGACCGGTTCCGGTCGATGCCGATGGCGAGGTCCGCGCTGATCAGCGGCCGGGTCGCCGCCGACCTGGTGCGCGCGCTGCTGGAGACTGCGGTCCTGGTGGTGTGCGGCCTGCTCGTGGGCTGGCGCTGGCACCTCGGCATCGGCAACGTGCTCGCCGCGATCGGCCTGCTCCTGCTGCTGCGCCTGTCCCTGAGTTGCGTCGGCGTGGCCCTCGGCCTGTCCACCCCGAACCCGGACACGGTCTCGACGATCGTGTTCCCGCTGGCCTTCCCGCTGAGCGCCGTCTCCAACGTGTTCGTAGCCCCCGAACTGATGCCCGGCTGGCTGGGAACCGTCTCCGAATGGAACCCGATCTCCGCGACCACGACCGCCCTGCGCGACCTGTTCGGCAACCCGGGACTGGGCTCCGACTCCTGGCCGGCCGAACACGCAACGCTCCTGGCGATCGCCTGGCCGGTAGCGCTGATGCTCATCTTCGGCCCACTGTCCGTCCGCCTGTACCGCCGGCTGGGCCAGTAACGCCCCAACCAGTCCACACCGCGTGGTGGTCTGTGGCGCATTCCGCGCCACAGACCAGATCGCCGAACTGACCGCACGCCGTGACACCCTGCGCCACCTCGCCGACGGCGACCGGGCCCTGCTGTCCGAAC